>DDAT01000014.1:0-39494 GCA_002332985.1 Acinetobacter lwoffii
AAATTTGTCGTGTACAGAGAATTTTTACTAAATTTTATAAAATATTGGCAGGATTGTTTGATATACAGGTGAAATCAAATTTGCTTAGGCTAATTTTCAACTTCGGTAGACTTAATGTCCCTGACAGTCTTTAGGCAAATAGCGCTGCTGAATATCAGTGGAATAACATTTGCCACTATGAACATCAAAAGCAACCGATTTCCCGCGAATGGCCATATCGACTCCCTGCTCTCGTATCTTGAACTCTATCCGGCACGCGGCATTAATAATCACTTTTTCGATATATTGGCTAGGACCACCAATCTCGCGACCAGCATCACAGTGTTGATCCGAAGCAATAAACTGGGTTCGATATGCTCCAGCCTGCTCAAACACTTCTGCTAATTGATTCCGCACGACATAAGCTTGATAACTCATAAAAGCCATCGTCACTAAAATCGCGATAATGATGAGCACGATCAGCACTTCAATCAGGGTAAATGCCTTTTGATACATGATTTCTGATCTCCTTACAGTCTTGCTCCAAGAAGTCCATAGCAAAAGATGTCGCCATTCCTAACCAGCTAATGTGGAAGACTTAGGCTAATATGAAGATATACCCGAACATCGACAAGACAGTTGGTCGCAAGGCGCACAGTCTGAATCTGCTTTATTGATGTAATGATCACTTGCTTAAGTAAATTTTGAGTTTTGAGCTTTGTATTTTTTCTATCATCTATTTTTTTAAGATTTAATCGGAAATCTAAGCATTTAATTTTCTGACAGTCTGACGGATTAAAATATTGTTGCTTCATATTCCCCAATCAATAATGCTGTCTAAATAGACATATCAATTTTTTTAATTCTATTAATCAATTAAAAACACAATAATTTGAAACAATTTCGACCAATTTTGTCGTGTTAAGCTAGTCCTAGAGCGCAACTCGATGTAACATATCGGGTCTTTAAAATTAACTGTGATAGGACTATGCGCGAGTACGCTGTATTTACTTCGGAATCTGTAAGCGAAGGCCATCCAGATAAAATGGCTGACCAAATCAGTGACGCTATTTTGGATGCAATCTTAAAAGAAGACCCATATGCACGGGTTGCTTGTGAAACGCTTGTAAAAACAGGTGCGGTTGTACTTGCCGGTGAAATCACAACGACAGCAAATGTTGATTTTGAGGCAATTGTACGTCATACCGTAAACGGAATTGGTTATCACCATTCTGATCTTGGTTTTGATGGTTCAACCTGTGCCGTGATCAACATGATTGGTAAACAGTCACCTGAAATTGCTCAAGGTGTCGACCGCCAGAAACCTGAAGATCAGGGTGCCGGCGACCAAGGTTTAATGTTCGGTTACGCCAGCCGCGAGACTGATGTATTAATGCCTGCGCCGATTTCATATGCGCATCGCTTGATGGAAAAGCAGGCTGAATTACGCCGTAATGGCACCTTGCCATGGTTACGCCCAGATGCAAAAAGCCAGGTAACGTTTGCTTATGAAAATGGCGTACCAGTTCGTTTAGATGCAGTCGTTCTTTCGACTCAACATGATTCTGAAATCACTCAAGCGAACCTGAAAGAAGCTGTGATTGAAGAAATCGTGAAGAAAATCATTCCTGCTAACATGTTCCATGCAGACACCAAATTCCACATCAACCCAACGGGTATGTTTGTGATCGGTGGTCCTGTAGGTGACTGTGGTTTGACTGGCCGTAAAATTATCGTAGATACCTACGGCGGTATGGCACGTCACGGCGGTGGTGCTTTCTCTGGTAAAGATCCATCTAAAGTTGACCGCTCTGCTGCGTATGCAGGTCGTTATGTGGCGAAAAACATCGTTGCTGCTGGCCTGGCTGACAAGTGTGAAATTCAGGTGTCTTATGCAATTGGTGTTGCTGAGCCAACTTCAATTTCAATCAATACCTTCAATACTGCAAAAGTCTCTGAAGAATTGATTATTGCACTGGTTCGTGAACATTTCGACTTACGTCCATATGGCATTACCCGTATGCTTGACCTGATCCAGCCGATGTATAAGCAAACTGCTGCTTATGGTCACTTCGGTCGTGAAGGTTCTGATACTGCCTTTACCTGGGAAAAAACTGACAAAGTGGAAGCGCTTAAAGCCTCTGCTGGTCTATAAGTTTTTCTTAAAAAAAGCCTGCATCATGCAGGCTTTTTTTATGTCTTTTATTTTTTCATTTTTAGAATTATCTCTAGGTCCTGATGACAAATATTTAAATGCCAAGCTTCATACTATAACCTGCCTTTAGAATGATACTTTTGAAACTCCCCTCTCTTTGAATATCGCTATTCCATGAAACTTAAAATAACTTCAGACTAAGCCATTACAGTATAAGTATCGAAAAAAGTTACAGTTAATCAACAAATGTTGATCTATTTGCTAGCATAAATCTAAATAAATGGCTGCTAAATTAGATTGCAGCTCTACAACAACAAAAGGATATTACTCGATGAATAAATTACTAATTGCTTTAGGTTTGGCGACCACTGTTGCATTAGTCGGCTGTAGTAAAGAAGAAGCGCCTGAAACTGGTGCAACCACAGGTGAGCATTTAGAAAATGCAGCCAATCAAGCCGGTCATGATATGGAAGATGCCAGCCGTGAGGCTGCGGTAGAAACCGAACGAGCAATGGATAATGCCGCAGAAAATACTGCTCAGGCAGCGGACGAAGCAGCTGCTGCAACGTCTAGAGCAGCAGATGCCACTGCGGAAGCAGCACGTAAAGCAACTGCAGCAACTGCTGCGGCAGTTGAAGAAGGTGCCGGAGAAGTTCGGGAAAAAGCTGAAAACTGATTTTAGCATGCAGTTTGACGTTTAAAAGCCTGCGATTGCAGGCTTTTTTTATCAGAGATGATTTTAAATAGCGAATGATCTAAATTGAAATTGCATTATTTCTTGATAGGATCAATTTTTTATCTAAGTGAGTGGATAAAATCAGATAAACTGATAAAACTTATCAAGTATTAGAATGACTTAATTGTGATTCAATCGGCAAAACGGGCTGCATTTAAACTGAAATTCAGTAGAATACCAGCCTTTATTTTTAAAATTTAATCTCCCATGTCAGTCATTGTTGCTGCTTCTCAACGGTCGAATATTTCGGTCTGGGCAGCTTTTATTTTGCTTATCATAGGTACAATCGGTGCCTATCAAATCGTAGGCTTAAATCAGGCCCTATTATTTTTGGTTGGTGGTGCACTGGGCATGACCCTGTACCATGCTTCATTTGGTTTTACTTCGAGCTGGCGTGTCTTTATCAAGGAACGTCGCGGCCGTGGTTTACGTGCGCAGATGATTATGCTGGCGCTGGCAGTTTTACTGTTCTTCCCCGCTTTAGGTGCAGGTGAATTGTTCGGCAACCCAGTCAAAGGCAATGTTAACCCTGTTTCCATGTCAGTCATGATTGGTGCCTTTATTTTCGGTATCGGTATGCAGCTCGGTGGCGGTTGTGCATCAGGTACCCTGTATACCGTAGGTGGCGGTAGTGCACGTATGCTGGTGACGCTCTTGTTCTTCTGTATCGGGTCTGTGATTGCGACCTCGCACCTTGACTGGTGGTTTGCCCTGCCACATTTCGCACCCATCTCCATTGTAGAAAGTTTTGGTGTCATTCCTGCACTTGTTTTGAGCTTTGTTGTTTTTGCTGTTATTGCTGCGGCGACTGTTTATTTTGAAAAGAAACGTCATGGTAGCCTGGAAATTGAGCCACGCAGTGAATATCAGGGCTGGAAGCGCTTTGTTCGTGGTCCATGGCCTCTGATTTGGGGCGGTATTATTCTGACCTTGCTCAACTTTGCCACTTTGGCACTGGCAGGTCGTCCTTGGGGCGTGACCTCTGCGCTGGCAGTTTGGGGTGCCAAAGGTGCTACGCTCGTAGGTGTTGATGTAGCTTCTTGGGATTATTGGCAAAAAGCAGGCAATGCCAAAGCACTGGCAGAATCATTATGGTTTGATATTACATCAATGATGAACTTCGGTATCATGCTGGGTGCTTTGTTGGCAGCAAGTTTGGCAGGTAAATTTGCGCCGAATTTCAATATTCCAAAACGTTCACTGATTGCTGCTGTTGTAGGTGGCATAATGCTGGGCTACGGCGCACGCTTAGCTTATGGGTGTAATATCGGCGCATATTTCAGTGGGATTGCCTCTGGTAGTCTGCATGGCTGGTTGTGGCTGGTGTTTGCCTTTATCGGCAATGGCATTGGGGTAAAACTTCGTCCAATCTTCTTCCCGGATGAGAAACCGCAGCCTGAAAAACTAACCGGTTGCTAATGATTAAAATCAAAAAAAGCCCATCAATTTGATGGGCTTTTTTTGATTCAGATTTTACAGTGCGGCTTTTAAATTACAGCCATAACCCATGGTCTGCTGGACCTGACGATAAGTCGTATAACGATCCAGAATAAAGGTATAAAAATGATCAGCGTCAGAGAAATTGGTTTTTAAATTTTCATTCTTGGCATTAGGCAGTTTAATGTCATCGACCAGTTCCAGATTGTAATGTCCCAAACGGTACATATCGGAAAAATAACTATTCATCATATTGCAATAGGCGATTTTACTGGGTTTTAATGCAGTACTGCTGACAAGATGCTGGTTCAAGCTTTGCAGATTATTGACATCTAAAGGAAACTGGTGCGCGAAAGCAATGCTTTCGACTTTCTTAAATTCCTGAAAGTCTTGGGCTAACTGGACATTGAGTGCATCAAAACGTTGCTGCAGTTCCTGTGCGGTCTGAACCTGATATTTGGCTGGATCTACGATCGGTTTTTGTGGTTGTTCCGAACATGCAGTTAATCCAGTGAGCAGCGCTAATGACGTTAGCCATACCTTCATGTTTATACACTCAATTTAAATATACCAATGCTTATTATGCCTGAAAGCAGCTTGATGTACTGTTTAAAGTAATTTCTCACTCATATAACGCCAGTAGCGCTTTGGCACATATTGAATATGCAATTTCATGTTCTTGCGCGCCTGAATATTCACACTGTTAAAATAGTCTTTCCAGAGCTGATCATATAGCAGCTCTTGATCATCCAGTTCAATACTGAATGATTGACTATGACCAATCCGGATTTGTGGATCGATTATTTCAGCGTTCATCTCGACCTGATGCATCTGCCTTAAATCATAATAAATACCGTAATTACGCTGCTCGTCATAAATCAGCCAGCTTTGATCCTGATAACGCTCCTGAAAATGTCGGGAAATAATCGGCAAGACATTAAAATCCGGTCTGACCAGACTCAGAAACAAACCATCTTTGGCTTTTTTAAAGCGTACAAAAGCCTCCATACGATGCTTTTCCCGCCCCACTTGCTTGGCCCATTGCGACATGCCGATCACCGCAGTATGACCATAATCTTTATCGACTGGACGCTGGTTTTGAAAGACATAGACTGCAAAATCAAAAAGAGTCTGGAACGCTGCTTCCTGCTCTGACAAAAACGTATAGTAAAAAGCACGCAAACTGCTGGAAGATACTTTCTGCTTTAATCCCTGCCACACCCGCTGCCCATGCTGATCATTAGAGGCCACATGGATAAATTCATCAAATAAACCTGTTTGTGCTTGAGGATTGGCCGTCACTATCACGTTAAATTCTTTAAACTCGAAAGCACGAAATACACAACTGAGCAGACCAGTCATGCTGCCATCAAAACAGTAACTTGCCACTAGAAACCCAATCCTAATTGAGGTGAAAGTTGCTGCTGATATTTGGATTGTCCTGACATCAAAATTTGCTGGCGAATCTGATGGGACTGCTGATCTTTCTTAAATTTCGGTGTATCTGCACAGCGGATAAAATGCTGCGCCCGGTTATAAGCCACGCCCATGCGTTTTAGCTGGTCAATATGAATCTGTCCAAAACGGCGGGCCTGTACAATTTTCTGGGCAGAACGTACACCTATACCGGGTACCCGTAGAATCATTTTATAGTCGGCACGGTTAATATCGACTGGAAAGGCTTCAGGATGACGCAAGGCCCAACTGAGTTTGGGATCAATATCCAGCTCCAGATTCGGATGCTGCTCATCGACAATTTCATCAGCAGCAAAGCCATAAAAACGCATCAGCCAGTCAGATTGATACAGACGATTTTCTCTTAATAATGGCGGTGCTGAACCGATGGCGGGTAAGGCTTTATCTTCAGGATTAATCGGGATATAACCAGAGAAATACACCCTTTTCAGCTTGAATTCCTTGTAATGCCGATCAGCCATCAAAATAACATCCTGATCGGTTTCACTATGCGCGCCCACCACCATCTGTGTGGTTTGTCCGGCAGGTACAAACTTGGGGACTGACTTGATCAGCTTGCGTTCATCTTTGAGCTGGATCAACCGGTCGCGTACAATGCCCAAGTCTTTTTGTACTTCGGCATGGGTTTTCTCAGGCGCAAATTTTTGCAGTCCCGCTTCCGTCGGCATTTCAAGATTAATACTCATACGGTCGACATACAGCCCAGATTCGGTAATGATCTCCTGTGATGCACCCGGAATAGTTTTCAGATGGATATAGCCATTAAAGTTTTCTTCGAGTCTAAGTTTTTTGACCACCTGTAGCATCCGTTCCATGGTGTGATCGGCCGATTTAAAAATTCCCGAACTGAGAAACAGCCCCTCAATATAATTACGCCGATAAAAATTCATGGTCAGATCGACGACTTCCTGCACGGTAAATGCTGCACGCTGGACGTCATTGGAACGGCGCGAAACACAATAGGAACAGTCAAAAATACAGACATTAGAGAACAGAATTTTCAATAAGGACACACAGCGGCCATCTTCGGTATAACTATGACAGATACCATTCCCGGTATTGCCCACACCCTTGTCTTTATTTTTACGGTTGCTACCACTAGATGAACAAGACACATCATACTTGGCAGCATCGGCTAAAATTTGCAGTTTTTCACGGATACGATCAGACATGAGCTCAGAGAATATGTGACCAAAAAGCTATTATAAAGTGTTCAATTCTAGGCTAATAAAAGTTCTATCTTCTTGGCGACGTAGCGTGTCGCAAGAAATGTAAATAACACGTAACCCATGCTGCAGTATTTCAAAATAAAATAACCAATATGATTTGCTTAATTTTGTGCTCAAAGGCAAAGTAAAAGCATAACAAGGAGCAAATCTATGTCTTTATTAGAAAATCTCGGAATTAAACATCCTATTTTCTTGGCACCGATGGCAGGTGTCTCTACGCCCGAGCTTGCTGCCGAAGTGTCCAATCAGGGCGGCTTGGGTTCACTGGGTCTGGGGGCCAGCAGTATTGATGCAGCTCGGCAACAGATTTTAAAGACTCAAGAACTGACAGATTGCCCTTTTCAGGTTAATTTTTTCTGTCATGACACTGTTCCTGTAGATGAGGCTGTAGCGCAGGCATGGATTGCACAGTTTAAAGATAAATTTGCCGAATATGGCGCTCAGGCACCAGATCATTTGGAGTGTATTTATCCGAGTTTTAAAGACAATGATGACTTTCTGAATCTGGTATTAGAAATCAAACCGCGAGCAGTCAGCTTTCATTTTGGGATTCCACATCCGCATCAGATTCAAGCCCTAAAACAAGCAGGGATTCTGACCATGGTATCTGCCACCAATTATGCCGAAGCTAAAGCCATTGATGCAGCCGGAATTGATATCATTATTGCGCAGGGTATTGAGGCTGGTGGCCATCGCGGGATTTTCTCGACCAAGTTTGATGCTTCAGTCAAAACCTCCAATCTGGTGAAGCTGATCAAACAGCATTCTTCCTTGCCGATTGTAGCGGCAGGCGGGATTATGACGGGTGAGCAAGCGCGTCAAATGATGGATTTCGGTGCAGATGCCGTGCAACTTGGGACTGCATTTGTGCAGTGTAAATCTTCTAATGCCAATGATGCCTATCGTAAAGCCTTATTTTCCAAGCCACTCACTCAGGTGAGTGCCAGTATTTCCGGTCGTCCTGCACGTGGCATTATTAACCACTGGCATATTGAGGTGGATACACCCGATCGGCTGGATGTTCCCGCTTATCCATATACTTATGATCTGGCCAAGCAATTACATGCTGCTGCTGCCAAACATGGGGATCAAGGTTATGGTGCATTCTGGGCAGGTTCGAACGTGGCACAGATTCGTGAAATGGAAGCTTCCGATCTGATTAACCAGCTCATACTGGAAATGAAGCATCTTTAATACTTGAATCATAAAAAAACCTCTCACATGGAGAGGTTTTTAATTTATCTAGAATTAGCGTGTGACACGATGCCAGGCATCTTTAACTGCAAATTTCGCTTCTTCCCAGTTGAGGCGGGACTCACCTTTTAACTGTTCCCACTTGGTACGCAGTTCAGGTTCGGCACGGTCAAAATCCGTATCATGCTCATACATCGGACGATTTTCATAACCGACCCGGTAAGCACCGCGATAATCACGATCATAATCTAGATCGCCATATGTGCTACGCGTTTCATTGAAATACGGGCGATTATGATACTCATCTCTCCAGTAATTATCTTCTGCTCTCAAATGATCTGGATGTCGATAGTTATCTGCCTCAGGAAAGTTCTCTGGGTGCTGGTAATTATCTGCCTGTTTCTCATGATCAGGTGTCGCAATGTCATTACCTGCAATACCGCCAACAACACCACCGATAATACCACCCACCACTGCACCTGGAGGGCCACCTACCAGACCTGCAACTGCGCCTACCGCAGCTCCACCCAAAGTACCGGCACTGGTCGCAGCCAGATTATCTTCACCTTCATTCATGTCTGGAACACGAGGATTATCTTTCACGGGTGTATTCAAATCTGGACGTGCATTAGTATCAGTCGGATTGATATTCAGGCCTTCACTGCGTTCTTGTGGCAATTCCGTTGACGTTTTATGGCTAAACTCTGTGACTGGACGATTGGTATTTGTCATTACAGATCTCCCTCAATGATGACGATAAACAAAATGGATCACATCTGGTTTATATCTGGATAGGTTCATCTTTATATCTGGATAGGTTCATCATAGAGGAAGCTTGAGTAAGCAATGTCCAAGTCCTGTCCAGTTTAAGTGAACAAACTGTGCTGCTATGTATTAGACAGGCTGAAGTGTAAACAAAATGCAAAAATCAGCCTGCTCAAGATAAAAAAGGTAGGGATTTCATGCAAAAAATATTACATGATTCGCTGAATTTTGCCCGTCATTACTTGGTTTCCAGTAAATTCACCTGCTCGACTTGTACATCATTCATGGTTAAACCATGTTCTAGCAATGCATTAAAATAATCTTCTACCACACGATACTGGTCAGCCGTGTTTTCCACCTGATACATGTTCTGGCGAAACTCGTTGCTGGAACGCAAACCTTTGGTGTACCAAGCAATATGTTTACGGGAAATCCGGCAGCCGGAATACTCGCCGTAAAATTCGTATAACTCTGTCAAATGTCCCAATAGAACATCTTTCACTTCTGTAATACTTGGTGCATCCAGATGTTGACCGGTTTTTAAATAATGGGCAATTTCACGAAAAATCCAGGGCCGACCTTGTGCTGCACGACCAATCATAATTGCGTCTGCACCGGTATAATCCAGCACGTATTTGGCTTTTTCAGGACTGTCGATATCTCCGTTGGCAATCACGGGAATATTCAACATTTCCTTTACGTCTTTGATTAAAGAATAACGTGCGGTATTCAGGTACATGTCTTCACGGGTACGGCCATGTAAAGCCAGTGCCGCAATCCCGGCTTGTTCAGCCCGTTTGGCGACCCGCATAATATTTTCCTGGCCATTCAAATAACCCAGACGGGTTTTTAAGGTCACTGGCACATCAACTGCGGCAACGACTGCATCCAGAATGCGTGCAACTAGATCTTCATCCTGCAATAAAGCAGAACCGGCAAGTCGGTTACAGACCTTTTTGGCTGGGCAGCCCATATTAATATCAACAATTTGTGCGCCATTCGCCACCTGATAACGTGCCGCTTCAGCCAGATCATGGGGATCTGAACCAGCAATCTGCGCTGAAATCGGTGCCAGCTCTCCATCAAAATTGGCACGATATAAGCTCTTTTTACTCATGCGCAAAGTTTTGTCAGATGTCATCATTTCACTGACCGCATGGCCTGCACCAAAGTATTTGCACAAGGTTCTAAACGGACGATCGGTCACACCTGCCATGGGAGCGACAATCAAATTGTTTGACAGTTGATATGGACCAATATACATATAAATTCATCACTTTTTTGATGGGCATAGTATACTGCATCTGCCTTATTCGCTCATCTTTTCAATTAATTTACGACACCATGAATAAAACTTTCGCTTCTTGTTTTTCTTTTAAGTCATTGTCTGTACTTGTACTTTCTCTGGGTCTTGCCGGTTGTGGCAATGGTTCATGGTGGTCAAAAGATGATGAACCGACACTTGAAGTTGAACATATTCGTAAAGCTATTCCTGGTCGGGTGAATCAACGTGAGTCCTGGGCACAAGATATTTATGACATTACCGAACAGCTCGGCATTCCTCAAACCAAGGAAAATGTTTGTACGATTGTGGCGGTTGTTGATCAGGAATCTAACTTTGTTGCAGATCCTACTGTTCCGGGTTTGGGTGAAAAGGCGGTTAAAGAAGTTCAAGGCCGTCTCGACGAAAAATTCAAAGATAAGCTTGGTCAAGCAATTGGTGGCACAGTTGCAGGATATTTCCAGGAAGTTCTCAAGAACCATCCGAGTCCTGAAGACAACTATTTAAGCCAGATGCGCCGGGTCAAAACCGAACGTGAACTCGACGAATTATATCGTGAAATATTTGATTATATGTCAAAGCATTATCATGTTAGCGCCCTGACTGGTGCTGCCAAACTGGTCGGCCAGAATATTGGCGAGAAAATGAATCCAATTACCACCTTGGGTTCAATGCAGGTACATATCAGCTATGCGAAAGAACATAAACGCCAAGGCGGCAATATCGCAGAGTTACGTACCGATCTCTACAGTCAATATGGCGGTCTGTATTATGGGATTCATCGCCTGATGATGTATCCGGCGGATTATGACAAGCCAATTTATCGTTTTGCGGACTATAACTCGGGCATGTATTCCAGTCGAAATGCCGCTTTTCAGAGCATGTTAAATGATTTAACTGAAGCCGAACTTGATCTGGATGGCGACTTATTGCTCTATACTAAAGATGGCGCGATCCGTTCGCAGAAGAGTCAATCTGAGCGTGAGTTAATCAGTGTTTTTGCCAAAAATAATTTTATTATCACTGAACGTCAAATCCGAGCTGATTTAAAGAAAGAAAAAGATAAAGACTTTGAAGATACGATGACTTATCGTGGTGTCAGCAAGCTTTATCAGGAAAAAACGGGTAAAGATCCTATCTATGCCATTATGCCTGAAGTGGTCATTTCCGGACCAAAATTAAGTCGTGATTATAATACTAACTGGTTTGCTACCCGCGTCGATGGTCGATATCAAACATGCATGCGCAAAATCAAAAATCTAAAACTCTAGCCTTATTTGATTTTGATGGAACCCTGTATCTACATGATAGCTTTACCGGGTTCATTTTCCATGCCTTAAGAAAACGGCATATTGTGAAACGCGGCATGCAAATTTTGCCATGGATACAGGCCTATTATTTAAATTTCTATCCGGCACACCGCATGCGACCCAAATTGTATGCCAGCATGTTTAAAAACAGTGATGCAGAGGAAATTCTGCAATTAGCTCAGGATTATGCACAACAACTAATATTCAAGTTGAATCCGAAATTATTAGAACAACTTAAACAGCATCAACAATTAGGACATGAAGTCGTGCTGGTATCAGCCTCATTGGATTTGTATCTTAAACCAGTGTGCAGTTATTTAAATATCGATTTAATCTGTAGCGAAGTTGAAATCAAAGCTGGGAAATTGACAGGGTTTTATCAAACTCCTGACTGTAGTAACACACAAAAGAAAATTAGAATTCTAGAAAAATATAATCTGGATAATTATGCTGAAATTTATGCTTATGGGAATAGCAAGGAAGATATAGAAATGCTCAGTCTGGCGCAGCAAAGCTATTTTGAGGGTCAAGATCAACAGCTTCCAAAAATTAATATTTCAGCTCATTCGATGCCATATTAGTCCTTTCCATTCTATCGGGTTAACCTACTAAACACCTTTAGACAACGCTATAAATGGCAGATTAACTTTTTTACTTTATGCCTTGAAATCATCTTAAATAGCTTCGTAATCAGGATTTTTACTTCCTGAAGTATTCGCCTCCTAGCTAAAAAAACTACTTCATTTGAAGTAGTTTTTTTAGCTTTAAGAAAAATTATTTCTTAAACGGAAATGCATATTTCACAATACGTTTGATCACACTACCGTACTGTTTTACCAAGCTGGCATTGTTATAGTTCAAACCATATTTTTCACAAACAGCCTGAACTTTCGGTGCCATTTGACGATAGCGACGTGCAGGTACATCAGGATACAGATGATGTTCAATCTGATGACTTAAATGACCCGTCAAGATATGAAATGCTTCAGAACCAGTCAGGTTGGATGAACCACGGATCTGACGCATATACCAGTGACCACGACTTTCATTTTGCAGCACCGATTTCGGGAATACTTCCACATCTTTGGTAAAGTGACCACAGAAAATAATACTAAAGGTCCAGATATTACGCAGACCATTGGCCACCATATTGCCAGTCAAAACCGGTAAAGCCGCAGGACCTGCGATGAGTGGAAAGAATACATAATCTTTAAACAGCTGTTTACCGATTTTGCTCTGCATTGGACGCCATTCTTCTTTGGTCTGCTCTTTGCTTTTGCGACCTTTGAAGTATTTACCCAATTCAAGATTCTGAATCGCAACGCCCCACTGGAACAATAAACAGAATGGCACTGCATAAATCGGTTGCAATAAATAACCCGGTTTCCAGCGCTGTTCCGGGAACAAGCGTAATAGACCATAACCGATATCATCATCCATACCCTTAATATTTGTATAAGTATGATGCTTAAAGTTATGTGTTTGACGCCAGTTGTCTGAAGTCCCTACGATATCCCATTCATAGGTCTGACCATTGAGTTTAGGATCATTCATCCAGTCATATTGACCATGCATGACGTTATGACCCAGCTCCATATTTTCCATGATTTTGGCGAAGCCCAATAAACCTGTACCCAACAACCATGCTGGCGGGAACCAGCCTGCAAACAGCAAAGCACGACCGGCAATCGATGAATAGCGAATGGTTGAATAGACACGACGGATATATTTGGCGTCTTTTTCACCCAGATCATCTAGCACTTCTTGTTTAATTGCATCAAGTTCACGTGCAAGTTCATCAAGTTCAAACTGGGTTAATTCACGGTTTTTAGGGTTTTTAAAATACTGTAATTTTACTGGCATATTCATAGGATAAAACTCGCTTATAAGTCGATGACAAGGTCAGTCTGCGCTGAGTTAATACAAATTTTGAGCAGGTTGCCGGGTTCGGTATTTTGTGCACCGTTGACCAAATTCTTGGTCGAACCTTCTACTTTATTGCAGGCACATTTATTACAAATGCCCATACGGCAACCATGGGTCGGTTTAATATTTTGCTGTTCCAGGCTCACTAGAATGGATTGGCCTTTTGGAATGCTGACAATTTTTTTCGACTGGGTCAGGGTGACATTAATAAAGCCGGTATCCGATTGATCCGCCAAGCTCATACTAAATGCTTCACCTTTAAACTGTTTTGCCTGAGCAAAAAGCTGTTCTGCTTTAGATACAAAACCTGAAGGGCCACAGCAATATACGATGCTATTTTCCAGATTTTGCAGATCGGTCAGATAGGTTTCATCAAGACGTGCAGCAGCTGGCTGTTCTTGAGTGGCATACACATGAAATGAGAAATTTGCATGTTTTTGAGCAAGTTCTTCAAACCGTGCTTTAAATGCGGCATCCTGATCTTTTTTAACCCAGTACCAGAGCGTGATCGGTGCAGATAGTTCACCTTTTTTGCTCATGCTTTCCAGCATACTGAGCATTGGAGTAATACCACTTCCTGCCGCAAGCAAGATCAATGCACTTCTCTGCGCAGGCAAGGTCATATCACCATAAGGCTGACCAAATTCGATCACATCACCCACTTGTGCCTGCTCTGCAAACCAGGTGCTGACTTTACCGGCATTGACTTTTTTCACGCTTAGCAATACATGCTGAGAATCGACACGGGTCAAGCTATAGCTACGTTCATAACGAATGCCATTCACTACCACATAGACCGGATGATGCTGCCCTGCTTCACCAAACTTAAATAAGCGATTCACCTGAATTTTCAGACTCAGCATATCCTGTGCTGCATTTTCTTTGTGCACGATCTTGCCTAATGGCTGATTCAACGACCATACAGGATTGAGTTTCTGAATCCAGAAATTAATCGCATGCTGATCCATTACACTGTCAGACAGTGCATTCAACGGCGTTTTAAGTTTTTGGAGTACATGCATCGTTTGTGACATCACCTTGGTTTTTTAATTATTATACACATGTATATATATTTGTATATACATGTGTATTGTTTCTAATCATTTCACAAGCTTGACTGGCTCGGTTATAATAAAATGATTCATGCATGAACCCATCGATGAACGAGCCTTCAATGAAAATAAGCAGTGACGCATCTTTATTACAATCGAAAAGCATTGATGAGCCGATTATCGTACGGAGTGTCGGTCGCAAGGCCACCATTACCAAGGAAGAACTGTTTCAGGCTGCATTGAATCTGATTGGCCCACAAAAGAGCATCGCTTCTTTAAGTTTGCGTGAAGTAGCACGTGAAGCCGGTATTGCCCCAAACAGTTTCTATCGTCATTTTAAAGATATTGATGAACTGGCCATTGAGCTGATAGATCGTGCGGGGATTGTATTGCGTCAGATTTTGAATGAGGCACGGCTGCAAGCTTCCCGCCAGAACAGCATCATCCGTAGTTCTGTAGAAATTTTTATTGCCCAGCTCGATGCCGATGAAGGCAATCTAAGCCTGTTACTGCGTGAAGGTTATACCGGCTCCAAGTCTTATAAACAGGCGGTAGAGCGTCAATTGAATTATTTTCAGCAGGAACTTCAGGAAGATTTAATTCGTCTGGAACGCCTAAACAATAAGAAGTTATTTCATCCCGATATTGCCGCCAAAGCCATTACCCAACTGGTCTTCAACATGGGTGCTAATGTGATTGATATGCCTGCCGAAGACCGCAAAGAAATTGCCGAACAGACCATGATCATGATCCGGATGATCCTTGAAGGTGCACGTCATCTGGAAGATTCTCAGCTGCGCTAATTTTCCGATTTGCATGAACTAGTATAAAAAGAGACGTAATCAACGTCTCTTTTTTATGATGATTACAAAAGTGCGAGTTGAGCTTTGACTGCCTTTGCAGTGGCTTCCGGATACTCAACCGGGAACATATGCCCGCCCTCAACCACTGAATAATTAATCCGATAAATCTTCTGCATACCTTGTGGCAAACCCTGCTGATAAAACTGGCTCTGCTCAGCAGTCATCAGATGAATTGGCACTTCAGGCGGTCGGCGTGGTATTCTCCACCACCAAGCTGGCACAGTCCGGAAGATTTCCGCTTCTACCTGTTTAGGAATGGTTAACGTCACCCCACCGCGTTCAGGTTCTAGCCGAATACCGCTCTCAATATAATCAGCAAAACATTGCTCATCGAAATTTTTAAATAAGCGGTTAAACCGGAGTGCTTCAATAGCGACCTGTTTTGATGACCAATAATCTTTGCGTTTTAGCGTAATTCCTGCGGGTGTATAACGATCGACACTTTTTAGATTCAGCTTTTTAATCAGTTCGAACATGGCGCTGTTTTTTCCAATCACAAACGGTGGATCCATAATGATCAGCTTGGAAAACAGTTCGGGACGTCGATACGCCGCCATAAGGGTCACCAGACCACCAAAGGAATGCCCTAAACCAATCACCTGTTGCTGAGGAAACTGCTGCTCGATATCTGCAATAACTTCATCGACCAGATAACGCCAGTCTCGCGTAATTGGATATTGCGGGTTCATGCCGATCAAGGGAATCGCTTTGACCTCATAGTCTTGCTGAAAATAGTCCAGAAACTTTTGGTAAGTTGCCGCAGGGATGCCATTGGCATGAGTAAAATGTAGGGCTTGCTTCACTATTTTTTAAACGCAGTGCGTATTCATCCTGAAATCGTAAGATGAGCTTACCGCTTTAAAGATTTATTCGGCAGCGCAAAAATGCTCAAAGCATGACCTCAAAGTCATTTCTCTGTATTCCTTCAGAATTTAAAGTCTATTTCTGCGATACAGTCAAATGTTGCATCGGTAGAAAAGTCGCGCCGCAACTGGCCTTATCCCCCGCAATGACTACCGCTTTTCCTTTGACTGTAATTGATAAGCCGCTAGCAATTGCGGTGACCATGGTCTGGCATTTGGGACAATAATGCTTCATGCCATTTAAATGTACGGCGATACTATTGATCAAAAAAGAGGGTTCACATTCAGTCACCATGCCGCCATGACTGGTCTTTGTGCCAAGGGTAATCAGTGCTTTTGACATACTTTGTCATTCTTATTATTCAGTAGGCTAATTTTAAACAGGAGGAAAATGACAGACCAGCATTCTCCGACAAAAAATAATAAACCCGGATTTTGCCCATAAAAAAAGCAGCCCGAAAGCTGCATTTTTTTATTGCGTAAAGCTTAAGGCTTGACTACGACCATCACCTGAATCGCTTCCGGTGTTACCGATAAACCATCCAGCAGGCTTAGACCCTCTTTCTGCAACTTCTGTAAACGTGCAATTTCATCTTCACGGATACTTGGGTTGAACTGTTTCAAATAGGTCAGGCGATCAATTTCATATTGCCATTTATTGCCATACACTTCTTTGGCTTGCTGCTTGAAGCCAGGCAATGCACTGCGTGCCAGTTCAAGCGCTTGCTGATAACGTGCTTCAATCACATCACGACGTGCTTTCACCACCTGACGGCAGCTATTACCATCTAAATGATGCAAGTACGGTTTCAGGATTTCTGGTGCAATCTTTTGTGATAGATCCTGACCTTTTTCACTGAGCAAGACACGAATCAACTGTTGCGGCAAGCTAGACGGCAAGTTCAATGCTTTCGGAGCCACCACATCGACCTTGAACCAGACTTCTAGCAATACCGAACCCTGTGGCAGTGCTGCAGATTTTAGTACCGCAACGTTAGTGCTACCAAAGCCTTGCGTATTGATCATTTCCATCACACTTTCAGTGAATGGATGTTCCAGTGTCAGGTATTGCGCATCTTCGCGGATTTGTGCCTGATCACGATAGAAAGTCGCTGTAATCCCTTCTTCATCCAACGTCAAACCTTGAACCTGCATTTGATCGGTTGGCTTGATGATCACTGTACCGTTACTTTGCTCGTCAAAGTCGATATTCGTAGACGCCATAAAGCGCTTCATGAAAATCGGCAAAGTGGTATTGTCATCATAGTCTTCAAGCGCGTTGACAATTTCCTGTGCCACCACCGGACGGCAAGAGTTGTACTCAAGCAAACGGTCACGACCTTCCTGCAATTCAGCTTCCAGCGCTTCACGTTGCACGCTGACTTCTTCTAGCAGGTCTTCAAACTCTTGACCTTTGTCCGCCAATAGACAGTCTTTTAAGCGAACAATAAAATTTTCTTGCAAGGTCTGTGCAGTTGGAGAAATATTGCTGAAAATATTCAAAGCTTCGTTATACCAGCGGAACATACGTTCTTGTGCAGTTCCCACCAGATAAGGCACGTGAATCTGAATGCGGTTTTCCTGACCGATACGATCCAGACGACCAATACGCTGTTCCAGCACATCCGGGTTCGCAGGTAAATCGAACAGAATCAGATCAGAGGCAAACTGGAAGTTACGTCCTTCTGAACCGATTTCCGAACAAAGCAGAATCTGCGCGCCATACGAATCTTCAGCAAAATAAGCTGCGGCCTGGTCACGTTCTAATAAGCTCATGCCTTCATGGAACATTGCCGTACGAATACCGGCATGTAAGCGAAGTACATTTTCCAGCGCTTCAACCACTGGACCGCTACGTGCAATCAGTAAGACTTTCTTGTGTTTTAAATCAGTACGTAAACGCTCCATCAGCCACATCACACGTGGATCGGCTTCCATCCACGAGCCATCGAGCTGAGCTTCTTCAGGCCACATCTGCTCACGCAATTTACCATCTTTCGACCAGTTTTCCGGTGCTGGTAATGGTGCCGGCTGACAGTCACGCCCCGGGAAGCCCTGAATGGCTTCACGCGTATTACGAAACAGGATACGACCGGTACCATGACGGTCTAAAAGTTCGTGAATGGCACGGAAACGCTGCTCAGGATGATCTTCAATTGGATGACCCAACAAGGCCTCAATCGCAGTCAAATGTTCTGCTTCAAGTGGCAGATTTGACATCAACACTTCTGCAATTTTAGCTGTGTGCTGATATTGCGCTTCTTCATCCAGGAAACGATCCAGCGAGTTAAAGCGCTGCGGATCGAGTAAACGTAGGCGTGCAAAGTGACTTTCCACACCGAGCTGTTCAGGTGTCGCCGTCAATAACAACACGCCCGGCGTATGTTCAGCCAGTTCTTCGACCAGATCATAACGGTCATTACCGCCATCTTCTTCACTCCACATCAAATGATGTGCTTCATCGACCACCAGCAAGTCGAAACCTGCTTCAAGTGCCTGTTCACGCAGATCTTCATGGTCGACCATCAAATCGACAGAGGCAATAATTTTTTGTTCGGTCAAGAACGGGTTTTGTTCAGGATCATGTTCTTTGATCGATGCAGTACGGGTCAAGTCAAACAGCGAGAACTCCAGATTAAAACGACGGCGCATCTCAATCATCCACTGATATTGCAGTGAATCTGGAACCAGAATCAGGATACGTTCAGAACGGCCGGTTTTGAGTTGTTGATGGATGATCAGACCCGCTTCAATGGTTTTACCCAGACCAACTTCATCGGCCAGTAATACACGCGGTGCAAAACGCTGACCGACTTCATGTGCAATATACAGCTGATGCGGAATCAGGCCGACACGTGAACCCACCAGACCACGCAGTGGACTGCTTTGCATATTGGCCTGCATCAGCAGTGCTTCAATACGCAGGTCATACCATTCTTTATAATCAACCTGACTGGCCAATAAACGATCTAAAGGCTTAGACAGCTGGATAGTCGCACCAATACGGGTTTCATTCAGCGATTTACGTTCTTCAGTTCCATCTTCCAGAGTACGAACGACATGATAACGTACTACGCCATTGTGGTCTTCAACGGATTCTACAATCCACTTGGTCCCTTCCTGATCCTGTAATTCATCTTTCACATTAAATACGATACGAGATAAGGGTGCATTGCTGCGTGCATAGACGCGGGTTTCATCACTTTTCGGGAATAAAATGCTGACCGACCGCTCATCAACATCAATAAGAACGCCTAAACCGAGTTCTGTTTCAGTATCTGATAACCAACGTTGACCAATAGCAAATTGCTGCAATTTTTCCACCTTTATCTTAAGTACAAGATTATGAATATTAGGCTCAATCACGAAACGTGATTGGAGCAAAATTTCACACCTTCAAGCAATGTATTTTGACATAAAGCCCACTAAAAAGTGAGCATAATTCACGCCGATTAAAGAAGTATTTCCTAGAACGGCGCCGGACAATAAAATTCGACCAGCTGCTCTGTTTGAGGATGATAGAAACTCAAACGTTCCGCATGTAAACATAGACGCGAGCTGAGCTGTTGCTGTTCGGCTGATGCATATAAGGTATCACCGATAATCGGATGCCCGAGATATTGCATATGCACCCGTAGCTGATGTGAACGGCCGGTAATTGGGGTCAGTTTCACCCGAGTCACGGGCTGTCCCTGAATATTAAAATGTTCGATCGCCTGCCAATGCGTGATGGCTGGTTTGTTATGTGCGGGATCTGCGATATGTAAGGGGGGGCGGCTTGGATCATACACGACTGGCACTTCAATAGTACCTTCACCTTCGAGTGTACCGGCAACCACTGCCTGATAGGTTTTATCGGTCTGGCGCTCCTGAAACTGGCGGGAAATAGTTTTTTGTCCCCATTTGCTCAGACCAAAGGCCAAAATGCCGGATGTATCGCGATCCAGTCGATGAATTAGTAAAGTTTTGGGTTCGAGTTTGACCAGACGATTGATCAGGCAATCTTGTAAGTCTTCTGTTTTACCGGGAACTGTGAGTAAACCTGCAGGTTTGTGGATGACCATGAAATCGTCATCACGATGTATCAGATGTTCGGTTAGAAAATTACTCAAAGTTCAATCCCAGGCTGATCGCGAAAAACAAGGCGGCAATGATAGAAAGCTTAGCCAAGAATTACAATGCGCATTTATGTAAATGACGATGAAATTTCCGATTTAGCGCATAAAAATGCTCAATCGCAACGCATCAACCTAAGGATTGTAAAATGAAGCTTGCCAATTTATGCAAAGACGGATGCTTTAGCACATCTTCATAACGGATATTGGCACCATGCGCACGCCATACACCAACCAGACTCACCATCGCTACTGAATCCAGACCATAATTTTTTAGGTCGACATAGGGATCAATTTCCAAGGCATCCATATCCAGCTGTTCTGCGACAGCCAACATAATACCTTTGGTGGACAATACATATTCTGACGGCGCACTTAAATCCCATAAGCGAGTCAGGCTATAGGTATTTAAGTGATGTATCCCCTGTGCCGAAATATTTTCAATCCACTGAATATGCTGATCTTGATTCGCCAATAAAATCACATCATCGACCACACCGATTTGATCCGTCACACTCATCAGATGCGGCAAAATCTGTTTCAGCATCGGTGTAACCTGCCCGGCAAAAATCAGTTGCGGATGCATTGAGGCATATTCTCCCAATTGCTGCATGCCTTGCATCAGGTCATCACCATATAAGTCAACAATCGGAATATCGAGTGCTTTGGCTTTATTGCTGATCTGGATCAGATGACTCATTAGGTCGCTTTCTTGTATGCCTACCATCATCCTTAAATTTTGTAATCCCACTAAAACCAAAACAGATTCATTTGATGCAAGCTGCCATTTGGCTTGGGATGGAGCAAGTTGGATTTTTTTAGGGATGGGGTACAGCATGGGAGGCTCTTATAAATACAAAATAGCATGATGATTCATGCTATTTTAGTTTAGCATCGATTTGAAAAACACTTTGATTTCACAGAGGTTTATTGTTCTAATTTCGTATCATCGCCATTATGTTAAATGGCTTTAATTTTGCTTAGCCCTATATTCATTAAATGCTAGAAGCATTCCCTCTTTTTGTTCTGCGGAGGCATCTGGAAATGAATAAAATCTTTCATAATCTTTTCTAAATTGGCTGCTTTCAATTCTTTTAGCTAAGTCATCAATAAAACCTTTTCCTTGAGTCTGATATTGCTGAATCGTTTGTTTATCTAGGCAGATAGTTTTCGCCCAAGAAACTGCACTCATATTTATACAAACATTGAGGTATATATTTTCGCTATCCTCATATAGTTCCCAAAAATAAGGCTCTATTTCTATAAGTTGCATTTCACTAGTATTTCCAAACTTTTAATTATTTCTAATAAAATTAACATAATACACGTTATACGAAATTCTTTTGATTTCCTTTTTAAATTATAACTTTATTGTATATAGACAAGCCCACTCATTAGCGATTGGGCTTTTTAGTTGATATTTCACGTTTCACGCTTCATTTTGGTACAACTTTGAATGATTTTATTAAATTAAGCTGATCAATTTCTATTTTGGATTAGCTTTGCTTAGCCAAAAATTTCTCAATGGCTACCTGTGCAATCTCCGCATCTTCAAACGACTTCACACCCGACACACCCATCGCACCGACGAGCTGGCCTTGATACAGAATCGGTTCACCACCTTCCAACATTCCTGAGAAAGTTTCCATGGTCAGAAAACCCATCTGTCCGCCTTTGATAATATCCTCAAACAGTTTGGAGGGATGGCGACTCATAGCTGAACATTTAGCCTTTTCGACGGCCAGATTTGCAGTCATCGGTGCTGCACCATCCATACGCTTCATCGCAAGCAAATTACCCGTTTCATCTACGACTGCAATACTGACATTAAAACTGTTCTGAATGGCATATTGATGGGCTTGATCTAATAAAAATTCCGCATCGCTTAAAGTCAAATAATGTTTGGTTTGCATGAAAATGATCTCTAATTTTAAATGTAATTCCCCCTAAGCCTGAGCCATATATAGCGCAAGAATACTGGAGGAAGTCTTTAAATTTTCATTTCTATTCGATAGATGAAAGCCCTCTCCTTTAAGGAGAGGGTTTGGGAGAGGTATTACGCTTTCATCTCAGCAAAAGTTTCTTTAGCCGCTTGAATCGTGTAAGCAATATCTTCATCACTATGCGCAGCAGAAATAAATCCTGCTTCAAAAGCAGATGGTGCAAGGTTTACGCCACGATTTAACATGCCATGGAAGAATTTACGGAACGCATCGACATCGCATTTCAGCATAGAGTCGAAGCTAGTAATATCTTCCTGATCGGTAAAGTAAAGACCAAACATACCGCCCACTTGTTGGGTCTTGAATGGAATGCCTGCTTCATCAGCAGCAGTTTGTAAACCGGCGAGCAATTTTTCGAGTTGTGCGGTTAATTTTTCATAAAAACCTTCGGTACGTAAATGCTTGAACATCTCGATACCGGCACGCATTGCCAGTGGATTACCCGACAATGTACCTGCTTGGTATACCTTACCCAGTGGTGCAATACATTCCATCACTTCACGCTTACCACCAAAAGCGCCCACTGGCAGACCTGCACCAATGATTTTACCTAAAGTGGTTAAATCCGGAGTAACGCCATAATGTGCTTGCGCACCACCCAAACCGACACGGAAACCGGTCATTACTTCATCAATGATAAACACTGAACCATGTTCATCACAGACATCACGAATCGCTTGCAGGAAACCGTCAATTGGTTTCACCAAGTTCATGTTGCCTGCGACTGGCTCAACAATCACGCCGGCAATTTCCGAACCAAATTTGGCAAAGCATTCTTTTAAAGTCGCGATGTCGTTATATGGAAGTGTCAGCGTATGTTTTGCAAAATCCGCTGGCACGCCTGCCGACGTCGCTTCCCCTTCACCACTGGTCAATAAACCTGAACCGGCTTTTACCAATAATGAATCCGAATGACCGTGATAACAGCCTTCAAATTTTACAATCTTGTCACGGCCAGTATAACCACGCGCTAAACGAATCGCGGTCATGGTCGCTTCTGTACCTGAGTTGGTCATACGAACCAGCTCAATCGATGGCATGATCTCGCAGATAATGTCTGCCAGTGTGGTTTCATGAACTGTGGGCGCACCAAAGCTCAAACCGTCTACTGCGGCATCCTGAACCGCTTTAATAATCGCTGGATGCGCATGACCCAAAATCATCGGCCCCCATGAACCTACATAGTCCACATAACGTTTGCCATCGACATCATACAGATACGCACCTTGGGCTTTTTCGATAAAGACGGGCGTCCCACCGACACTATTAAATGCGCGTACAGGTGAATTGACGCCACCCGGGATATGTTTATTGGCTTGTTTGAACAATTGTTCTTGCTTTGGAGATAAGCTCATGAAGGCACTCGACTCAAAATTAAATCAATCAAAAAATTTTATGCTGTAGCTTGAAAAAGCGCAGACCATTCATCTAAACGTTCAGGAATGGCATTCATAGGAAGTCCCAATATATCACTAATCACCGCGCAATAATCCGCACCTGACTCAATGACATCCTTTGAATTTTCAACCGTTAAACCGCCAATCGCACAGAGAGGTACGTTTAATTTCTCTTTGGCCAGTTTTAAGGTTTCCAGACCAATATTACCGGCTTCAGGTTTACTGTCAGTAGCATAAATTGCTCCAAATGCCACATAATTTGCACCATCAGCAATTGCCTGTTCAGCCAGCTCAAGTGAGTTATTACAGCTACGGCCAATCAACACGCCTTTAGGCAAACGTGCTACAGCATCGACAATCGAACCATCTTCCTGGCCTAAATGCACACCCACGCCGTATTTAACCGCCATTTCCAGATCATCATTAATCACGAAAGGTACGCCATATTCAGCACACATGGCTTTCATATACTCGATTTCGTAAATTTGATCTTCTTTCGCCACTTTTTTACGGCGATATTGCAAGACCGCAACACCACCATTGGCCATTGCACCTTCCAACTTCGCTAATAAAAGCTCTAATGGATCATCATTGGTAATTAAATATAAACCGCGCATCTTGCTCGCCACTTGCTAGGATGGCTCTATTATAGGCATAACTCGGTTTAATTGCCGCCATCTTGCTGTTTCTGAGACTGGGCAGCAACAGATTTGCAGTTTTTTAGCACAATTTATCAATTAAATCGTAAATATCACCATTTTCAGGGATATACGGACTTTCAAATCTGCGTTTTAATGGCCTTATAACAATAATTATAACGTGTTAATGCTTACGCCCTCCGACAAACGCTTTTAGGATTTTGCAGATAACTTGGTGGAGAAGTTGCAAAATTCTAAGAGCGATTTTTTTTGTCTTTTTTTCGCCTGGTTCAAGCGTACTCAAATTAATTAATATTAAAAATACCCATTTTCAGGGATAGCCCAATCGGCACGAAGCATCTTAAATAGCCTTAGACACAGAAAATAAACAGAAAAATAAATACCTGTGTTGGTAATACCCGATCCTTTCTGGTTTTGAGGCATTCGTTTGTGGGGAAACGTTTCAAAGCCAGAAAGGATCTTTTACTTTCAGCACAAATCCACATGAATTCTTCTATGAATATTTACACAATAGCATGAGCAAAATCTTGAACATTTATTGGTAGCAAACAGGCATAAAAAAAGCCCGGAGAAGGTCGCTCCAGGCTTGGAAAACTGATGTATTAATTAAAATATAATGGTTGATCAAAAAACCTAATCTGCAATACCATAATTATTAGAATAATAATTCTAGACTTGCAAGGCTTTTATCGAAATTTCATGCTTTAAGTGGGCACATTCCGATAAAAGTCATTCTGGCTTAACTGGAAATTTTATCGTATTTAAGGTCGATCAGACTGATATTACCACGCAGGACATCGGCAAACATGCGCCAGTCCGAGATAAAGCTATATACAGGCTGTTTGAAGCTGGCTGGTTTATTGCGCTCAAAGATAAAATGACCGACCCAGGCACAGGCATAGCCCGAGAGTAAACCATATGCAAAATATCGCGGCTTGCCTTGACGAATGGCTTTGGCAAAACAGTATAAACCGATGCTACTGCCGGCCACGTGCAGACGGCGGCTAATAATATGCCGATGCTCAGTCAAATAGAAGCGATAAAATTCATGATAGTTCTTAATCGGCATCTGGGGCTGAACCATCACCTCATTCTTACTTTCTGGTTGTACTTGTACATTCATCTGTCATCATCCTGACGTTTTTTGTTTTACCTTAGCGTATATTTTAGCCAAATAACAGCCTTTTGATGCGCGCTTCAATGCATCTTGCACATCCCCGTGAAGGCCTGAATCCGATCGTTTTAGCCTAAAATGAACCGATGAAATCTAAGTTTCAAACTTCTGTTTAAGCTTTTTATGCTCAGTCAAGTCTTACATGCATTTTGATTTTGGTTACAATCTGCTGCGCACAAATCTAAAAATATAATTGCGGCTACTGTCCGCCTCATTTTAAAACCTTATTCAAGTGAAGATTCAGTACTTAATTGCACTGAACAGATAGGATGATCATCATGGTTGAAGTTGAACTCAAGTTCCAAATTCCTGTGGCACGACGCACTGCGCTGCTCAAGGCACTTGATCCGAAAAAGTCTCAACAGATCCAGCTTCAAGCCAAATATTATGATACTACCGACCGCCAACTGGCCCGGCATGGGGTGGCACTGCGTCAGCGTCTGGAAGGTACACGTTGGGTGCAAACGCTAAAAGCGGCCGGAAAAAGCCATATCGAACGCTTTGAACATAATCATGATCTAGGGAAATTAACCGCATCTCCTGAACTGGATTTAGATATTTATAAAAAATTTCCAGAAGCCGGGGCAATTCTCAGCAATGCGCTCGGCAATCAGTTCGATCAGCTACAACTCCAGTTTGAAACCGATATTGCCCGTACGTTAAGAGTGATTGACTATGAAGATACCCAGATCGAAGTCAGCCTGGATATTGGGCATATCCGCACACATGATGCCGAGCAAGAAGTACATGAAGTCGAGTTCGAGCTTAAAAATGGTTCAATTCAACATCTACTGGCGTTTAGTTTTGAATGGGTCAAGAAATACCAGCTCTGGCTCGATGTACGCAGCAAGGCTGAAATAGGCAATCTATTGGCCACTTCACAGCGCGTCAGTCCTGCGACCCTTAGCAAAGAATTTCAGATCAGCAAAAAAGACAGCGCCAGTAAAACCATGTACAGTCTGATTGCACAGCAGATGCAGCATTTATTGCCGAATATCGCGGCGATTGCAGCTCAGGTTGCAGAGCAGGAACATATTGATCAGGCACGACTGGCACTGGATCACTTATATCTGACCTTGCTGCTCTTCAAAGACTGGCATCCACAGCTTTCGGACAAATGGGCACATCAACTGGCGGCCTTTAAGCAGCAATTTGAACATTTGCAACATTTACAACATATGCAAAACAGCTTGGCCGGCTTCCTGCAAAATCCCACCACGGCAGAAAACCTGAGCAAAGATATTCTGTATGCGCAGGAGAAACTCGGTAATCTGGTCAAATCTACCCAGAATGTGCATCATTATCTGGAATTACTGATGTTCAGTTTAAATGAAAATGAGCATGCCTCGCTGGACTTGAAAACTGCTGCTCAAACTACCTTGCAACAGCAATATAAAGCTTTGCAGGAACAAATGAACCAGACCGATATCACTGATTTTGAAAGTCTGGATCAATTGTCGGGCCGGATTCAGGAACTCAAATTCAGCTTTCCGATTTTAACCACAATCTATGACGTCAAGAATTTACAGAAATACAGCAAAGCGCTGAATGATGCACAACTGGCAGCCATTGAATATCAAACTTTGGCCTCTTCTGCAGTTTATATTCAGCAGACCGAGCTGGAAGCAAGTGATTGGTTTGTGCTGGGCTGGCTGACCGCCAAGCAGGAAGTCTATGCGCAGAAACTGCTTGAAGCGACCGAACAGTTCTTGGTCAGTCGTAAATTCCTGAAATAAACATATTGAAATAAAAATATTGAAATAAATATCACAAGAAAAACTCAAAGCACGCCTTCTCTGGCGTGCTTTTTTGTTGCAGAAGCACATCACACCCCTGCCGATCTTTGGGCTATATTAATCTATAAAACCAACATCGCGGAGGAATGACCCGATGGCAGAAATAGAACTCAAATTCCAGATTCCGCCACAGTCTCGTGTGCAATTTGAACAGGACATTCAGAAACTTCAGCCGACTCGGCATCGTCTGTGTGCACGCTACTTTGATACTGAAGCGCAACAATTACAACAACATCAGATTGCCCTGCGGCAGCGTCTGGAAGACCAGCAATGGATTCAAACCCTGAAAGCAGCGACTGAACAACAATTTGAACGTTTTGAACTTGAGCATGAATTAAAAAGTCCTCCGGAACATTGTGATTTTCAGTTATATCGCAAACATAAACCGGCCAAAAAAATCCTGAAACAGGCGCTCGGTGATCTGGAGACACCGCTTATTCTGCAATTTGAAACAGATGTCGTACGGTATGTACTCACAGAAAGTCATCTGGACAGTAAGATTGAAATTGCCTTTGATGTCGGAGAAATTCGACACAATGATCAAGCCATCGATATTTATGAGGTCGAATTTGAGCTTAAATCCGGCCAGCTGAGTGAATTGATTGATTTCATTCAGCCCTGGGTTCAGCGTTATGCTTTGTGGCTGGATACACGGAGCAAATCGGAACGCGGTTTTGCCTTATTACATGGTGAAGAGAGTCTACCGGTTCAGCATCAGCTTCCCTTAGTGCTTGAGCAGAAAGATCAGATCAGTACGATTTTGCAAAAGATTGTCGTCAATTGTTTGGCTCATCTTTTCCCAAATGCGACGGCGATTGCTGCCGAAAATTATAATAGTGATCATGTGCATCAGGCACGTGTTGCGATTCGACGTTTGCGCAGTGCTTTTAAAATTTTCCAGTCCGTGACTGAACATGTACAGCCAGAATGGCCGGAACAGCTGCGGGATATTTTTCAGCAACTGGGTTCCACCCGAGATCGCGATGCCCTGGCAGAAAGCCTGATTCCACAACTGGAAAAAGCAGGTTCACCCTTACTGAAATTACCACCACACCGACAAAAACAACCAGATATCAGTGCGCTGTTCAAAAGTCCTGCCACAGTAGAATTAATGCTGCAACTATTCAGCTTTAGCCAAGAAAATACAGAGGGTAAAGCCAAGTCTTCGCATAAAATTTTGTGTAAAGGCCTGAGCAAGCTGCATCAGCAAATCTGTCAGGATGCCGAGAACTATCAAGAACTGGATATTGAATTCCGGCATCGCACACGCAAACGGGTCAAACGCTTACGCTATAACGTAGAATTCTTGCAAAGCTTATTTCCTGAAAAAGAGGTTAAAGCCTATCTAAAAGCCTTAAAACCCTTGCAGGAAAGTCTCGGGCATTATAATGACCTATTTGTAGCAGACGAATTATTTAGACCTTATGTCAAACAACAGGCCAAGGCCTGGTTTGTGCTAGGCTGGATAAGTGCGGAACAGCAGCGTTTGTCGAACGAAGCAGCAGAGCGTTTACAGCAGTTTGCAGAAAATACCAAGCCCTTCTGGTAAGACCGGGCTTGGTCAAACTGTGCTAGCGATATTTGCCGAATACTTTCCAGGTATTATTGTCTGCCAGAGGATCGTTATAACTGTCGCTGCGTTGCTTGCGTGGCTTATCGCGTGCATCGACCAGTTCAAAATGTGGCTCAACACTCAGCACAATCCCATTCACATAAAAACGGGTGCGCGTATATTCGCTCTGGCCATGCTGAAACACATAAGTGCGTAAATCCACAAATTCACGGTGTGCCACCAAAGCTGCAGTATCGTCACTATCAAGCCACTGCCGCATGGCTGCAATCTGCTCGGGTTCGAACTGGCCGCATTTTTCGATCAGGCTGGCGACCCCACGAAAAGTTTTGGATTCCTTGGCGCGGGTTTTATTAATGCGAATCCGGTCAACATGAAAATAAAACAGCGGCAAGTTTAAATGACTCGGCAGATGGATCGCATCCAAGATTTCATCTTCCATAAAAGGCTGAAACAGATCCTGTGCCCTTTCAATCAGCCCGAGCCACTGGCTATAGTATTCATCTACCTGTGACTGGCTGCCATAATAAATCGGCAAGCCTTCAACATTGGCTAGATTTGCCGGTGGCCAAATATTCTGGCGCAATAAGGCAATATCACTTTTTAGGCTTTGTACTGCAATCGCATCCTGCATGGCATTCACTTTTATATGCTTAGGCTATTTTTTAGATTAAGGCAAAGGTTTAGTTTCTGCAAGGCTTTGCCTATAATTAACGATTGAGATTTTAGTGTTAGGAACAAATTCATGGTTCAAAAGATTGAAGCAACCGATGTAACCGAAGAAGAAGCGTTAAATGCGGCATTCTTTGAACGTGCTGATGAATTTATTCAACAAGCCAACGAGTTTTGTCGCGTAGAAAAAGGCTCACAGGAAAAACCGAGCGATAAGCGCGGTCAAGTCAGTGCGGCGATGTTATTTGGTACTGCCCGTTTCAATACCTGGGTGGCAGCGAATAACTTTAAAGATGGGAATGAAATGCGCGATGCCAAAGATCAGGTCATGTCTTATATCTTGCAGCAATTTCAAATGATGCTGGAAGATAACTATGATGAATACTGTGAACAGTTCGAAAACTATTTACGTTTCCGTCACAATGAAGAGTTTCATGCCAACAAGCATAACCATGATCACAAGCATGATCATTGATTAAAATACGAAAAGCCCCGCGGGGCTTTTTTTATTTGCTGTCATTTATCATATTGACTTTAAAGTGATTTAAGCACTATATAAATTGAATAATAAATAAACGAAAACAAGGCATAGCATGCAGCAACTTCCCTTCCCGATCATTGACCCTCATATCCACCAATGGGATCCGTACAATACCCCACATGCGGCAGCGCTAGCGGTAAAGCTGTTCGGCAATCATCCCAAATTACTAGACAGAATGGTTCGACTGTTGAAACCCAGAGACGTCATTGAGACCATTGGCCTGACACAGCACCTGACTGCACCTTATCTGCCTGCAAATTACAAGAAAGATGCAGGACATTATGAAATAGAGCAGATTGTGCATGTTGAAGCCAGCTGGCATGACCATAAAGGTACGGGTGTGGTAAATGAAACCCGTTTTATCGCTGGGCTTCCTTTTGATCAGCACACTATCCAATTGGGTGGAATTGTCGCCACGGCGGATCCGCGGCAGAAAAATTTTAAACAGTTGATTCAATTGCATCGCGAAGCTTCTCCCAAGTTTCGGGGCATCCGTAAAATGGCTGCAGTACATCCAGATAAAGGGATTCATGCCTGGACCGATGAACCGCATCTCTATCGCAACACAGATTTCCTGAAGGGCTTTGAAGAACTGGCCAGGCAAGATTTAAGCTTTGATGCCTGGGTGTACTCTACCCAGATTGCGGATGTTACTGCGCTGGCCAAAGCCTTTCCAAACACCCCTATTGTGCTGGATCATCTGGGTACGCCCGCAGGTTTATTTGGCAAAGTGGGCAAAGCTACAGGCAAGACCGAACAAGATCGCACCCAGATATTTGCAGACTGGAAAGATCAGTTGGCAGAACTGGCCGAATGCAAAAATGTATCGACCAAAATGTCTGGTCTGTTTATGCCAGTCTTGGGACATGATTTTCGCACGCAGAAACGGCTGGCAAGTAAACAGGAATTAGTGGAACGTGCCGCACCCGTGATCCAGCATACTTTAGACTGTTTTGGTTCTGGGCGCGTGATGTTTGCATCCAACTTTCCAATGGACAGTGTCAGTAGCTCACTCACCAACATTATTGATGCCTTTAGCGATATTGTGCAGGACTACAATGAAAATGCCTTAAAGTCGATTTTTTATGAAAATGCTAAATGTTTTTATCGACTTTGAGTAGATGAGGACATGCTAAGTTGGATAACAGATTCCAGTCTAAATACGCCTTCAGGCAAAGGACTTTGTATTTTACTCACTATTATTTCAAGCTGGATAACGTCTTATTATTATCAAGTGGCGATCCATCATCCTTTTGATCAAGATATTGCTTTCGTTTCAACTTTGATTGGCTGTGGAATATTGATTTTCCTTCTTATTGTATCTGTTTGGAGTCTGCTCCTATCTATCCTTGCAAGCTTAACTGGAGGGATTGTTTTTAGCCATGGAGCAACCTAAAGCATAAAACTAAAATAAAAAAATCCCCTCACTTGAGGGGATTTTTTATCAACACTATGATGTTTTAACTTGCTTACCGTACTGATCAGCCATCACTTCCACCAGCTGGTCCGGCTTGATGTATTTTTTGATCATGGCATCAATATCGGCTTTGCTCAGTTGAGCAATTGCCTGATCACGTTTTTCCCGATAAACCAGATTACGGTCTTTTTCCAGCTGTGGAATCAGCATAGCGTGAATACGACGATCATCTTCCAGTGCAGTTAAACGCTGTTTCAAGATACTGGCTTTTGCCGCTTCCACTTCCTGTTCAGTCACGCCACGTGTCAGCAGCTCATTCAGTACCTTATGCACTGCCTGAGAAACCTGTGCGGATTTTCCAGCCGTATAATTGGCACTAATCATCATTGCACCTACATCTGTCCATTCATCGAGTTGCACATCTGCACTAAAACCATAGACTAGGGCATTTTTCTCGCGTAGCTCTTGTGCCAGTCGTGACGATAACTGTGAATCACCCAGAATATATCGAAATACCTGTAATGCAGGTGCATCGGCATGATCTGCGCCGACCGGCATGCTCATGAATGCCTCATAACTCCCGAATTCACGCTGCTCAGATAACGCATGAATTTTCTGGGCTGGGTAGCTCCGATATTCCGATTTTAGACGCTCATAAGGCTGTGCAGCTTTCCAGTCTGAAAAACTATTTTTCAGTACATTTTGCATCGATTTCGGATTAAATTCGCCCGTAACCGCGATTTGCGCATGTTGGGTTTTTAAAAACTGCTGATACAGTGCCACAACCTGTTCGCGAGTCGCTTTCTGATACTGTTTTTTGGCCAGTTCAGGCTCAAAATGGAAACGCAGATCGCCAGGCTGATAGATCTCGAGAGTTCGCGCCATCGTCAAGCTCGACACCGTATCTGGTTCAGTATAAGGACGATCCAGACTGGATAAAGTCTGCCCCTTGATCAAGTCAAACTGGCTTTGCTCAAATGCCGGCGTTTTCAGCACATCAACCACATACTGGAAAAATTCTTCAAACTTTTCTTTTTTGGCGCTGATCTGCAAGGTCAGGCCATTACCGGATGCACCAGCAGTCGCCGAACCGCCTACTTCAATAATTTTATCGGCAATCTGCTGCAAGCTTTGAGTTTTCGATGAGCGCAACATTAAATAAGCGGTCAAGTCCAGAATCTCGCCTTTATTCATCAGGCTTTGAGCGGTACCAAAATCCAGTGAAATTGTGGCATAGACTTTATCATCGCGTGTAGTCGTCGGAAACAGCGCGTATTTAATGCCATTTTTCAACTTGCCACGCTGAATCTGTTTGTCTTTACTATGCAAATACTGTTTGGACTGCTGTATATATTGTTTTACTTCAGCCTGATAGACACTGACATCTTTCAGAGGCTCTTCTGTTTCAGCCTGCTGGTCCAGGGTTTTTGCCGGTGCTTCTGTTTGTGCCAGTTCCTGCGCTTTTTTCTGATCTTCCGGGGTAGGTAAAATATTGCCAGAAATCCGGTATTCAGGTCTTAAAAAACTCTTATAAACCTGATTGACCTGATTCACATTCAGGTTTTGAATCGCGTTCAGATCTTTAAAATACTGGCTCCAGTCACCCGAATACGTCACTGCATAATCGCTTAAACGCGAACCCAAAGCAGTCGCACTATTTTTAATATTGTCGGCCTGATTTCGGGTCAGATTTTTAGCCCGGTTTAATTCTGCTTCGGTAAATGGCTGGCTCTGTTCGACGACTTGAATCAGCCCCTGCTCTATCGCCTGTGCCTGATGATTCGGGGCATAGATTGCCCCCATAAACACCAGATTAAAGTCTTTATCCAGCCAGGTGCTGGATTGCACCGCAGTCGATTTTCCAGTTTCCACCATATTCTGATAGAGATGTCCACTTGGCTGCAAAGTATAGAGCGTTGGCGAAACAGCCAAAGCCGTTTTAATGCTTTCTTCGGATTGATTCAAATAAAGATTAAACTTGGCCAAATCACTGCCTTTCTTTACTGTAAATTCACGCTGTTTGATTTGCTCTAGTTTAAGCGCTGGGACTTTCACTTGCGCTGGTACATTTCGGGATTGAATCGGACTGAAATGCGTATCCAGCTGTTTTAATACCTCTGCCTTATCAAACTTACCCGAAATCACCACAAAAGCATTATTCGGTGCATACCATTGACGGTAAAAATGGTTTAGTTCCTGCATATTGATAGATTGCAGTTCATTCAGGTCACCAATCGGCAAACGGCCTAAATACTGATTACCATAAGCCGATTTAAACACCTGATCGATCAATACTGAAAATGGCTGATCCAGACGAATTTCACGCTCGCGTTTTACAATATCAATTTCAGTCGGTACATATTTTTCCTGAAGCACCAGCTTGTCCATGCGTTCAGCTTCCAGAAAAATGACTTCACTTAATGCTGCTTTTTCAGGACGGATCACATTGGTATATTTGGTCGAGTAATAGTCGGTACTGGCATTAGTCATCAAGGTATATTGATCCAGTCGACGCTGGAATTCATCCCCTTTGACATTTTCTGTGCCTTTAAAGGCCAAATGTTCCAGCAGATGGGCCAGTCCGCCCTTGCCCTGAGGATCATTCAGGGAACCGGTCAGATAGACCGTATTCATAAAAACTTTATTTTCTTTATCATTTGGTGCCAAGATAATGCGCAGTCCATTATCCAGTCGGTATTCTTCAATATTCTGTTCCGTTTTCACCAAAACAGGCTGTGCAAAACTTAGTACACTACAGCCAGACAATACAATCGCCAGACTTAAATTTTTATAACGTAGCAACATTCTTCATCCAAATTATAAATATAAATTTTTATTCGCGCCCATCTTAGAGAATGATTCTTTTTCTGAATAATCTATTCCAAGCCGAACCATCAAAATAACATGCCGCCTCGCCTGACGACATGTATATCTATGTAATTATAAAAATTATAGATAAATTTCAGCCTGCATATATAACTTTCCATAACCGGAAATTTCAATTCGATCCTGATCTTGCAAGGCACAATATAGCACCCCACCACGCGCTGATGCCTGATAGGCGACCAGTTCATTTTTACCCAGTTTTTCGGCCCACAGCGGTGCAATTCCGGTGTGAATTGAACCTGTTACCGGATCTTCATTGATTCCATTACTCGGTGCAAAATAACGTGAAATACAATCGTATTGGGTATCTTGTGAAGTGATCGCGACGTCTAAATAGGTATTCTGAGCAGTAATGGCTGTACGCTTGCCATTCAACTGTTTTAACAGTTCAAAATCAGGCATTTCATCCAGCACATCCTGTACCGATTCATATTCAACAATATAGCCCTGCGCGTTCAGATAAACCTGTTTAAACGGTTTGCTCAAGGCCTGTCTTAAAGCTTCAGGATATTCAGCAACTGGCTCTGCACGACGAACTGGAAAGTTCATTCTGATCTTGCCATCTGCATCCTGATTGACTACAAAAATGCCTAAGTCTTTTACATGAAAATGAATCGTTTTCCCCGTATCAAATTGATTGAATAGTACAAAGCTGCTGGCCAATGTCGCATGACCACAAAAATCCACTTCCTTGGTTGGCGTAAACCAGCGGATGGCATAATTATCGCTATCGATGACTTTAATAAAAGCCGTTTCGGACAGATTATTTTCCAAGGCGATATTTTGCATCAGACCATCTTCGAGCCATTCATCCAGCACAATCACGGCTGCAGGATTGCCTTTAAACAGTTCCGTGGTAAACGCATCGACCTGGTACATTTTCATTTTTTGAATTCCTGAATATAACGATCTCTAGTTTAAAAGCTTTTTTGCAAGAATGAACTTGAATATGTTAATGATCTCATTAATCTGGCCTAGTAAATAAATAGAGCAAATGGTGCTGCATGACAAACTCCCATATTCAAAGCGTTCCCTTAGAAAAAGCTTATCGTCTGATTACCCATGGCCCTACTGTACTGGTATCTGCTCAAGATCAGCAGGATACAGATGTTATGGCAGCAGCCTGGGCATGCGCATTGGAATTCAGCCCCGCAAAAGTGACTGTGGTTCTGGATAAAAGCATCAAAACCCGAAATATTATTGAAAATTCAGGTTATTTCGCGCTGCAAATTCCAACATTGAAACAACTGAATATGGTCTATCGTCTGGGTACGCAGAGCTTGCATGATGTGCCGGACAAACTGGCACAATCCGGAGTAGAACTATTTCATTTTCCTGATGCTGATATTCCTGTAGTACAAGGCTGTGCGGCCTGGATACTCTGCGAGCTGATTTCTGAGCCGCATAACCAGCAAATGCATGATCTGTTTATAGGCAAGGTGATTGCAGCCTATGCCGATGATCGGGTCTTCCGCGACGGCCACTGGCATTATCATGAAGTGGATGAAGAGTGGAAAAGTATTCATCATGTAGCCGGCGGGCATTTTTACACCATCGGCAATGCGGTGAGCATTGATGATCCGGAATTATAAATTTTTCAAATTTGGAATAAATGAAAGTAATCGCGGATGATCAGACGATATCAACCAGCACCAGAGTATCCGAAATTATGCTACTTTATCTATAATCTTCATTTGATGTGATGTGCTATGACACCCTTTAAAATTCACTGTATTGATGTCCAGAATTCACTGCAAAATTATATCTGGTTGCTTGAACATACCGCGTCGCATCAGGTGGCTGTGATTGATCCAACCGAAGCAGAATTGGTACAAGACTATTGTGCCGAACACGGTTTAACTGTAAGTCAAATCTGGCTGACTCACTGGCATAAAGATCATATTGGCGGTGTGCCGGAACTGATCCAAGGACAAAATCTGCCTGTGTATGGCGCATGGGCAGAACTAAGCAAAATTCCGTTTATCACCCATCCTCTTGAGCATGAAGAACAGTTTAATTTTCATGGAATAGATATCCAGGTGATTGCTGTACCCGGGCATACACTCGGCCATATTGTTTATTTTATTGATGCGATTGATGTGCTGTTCTGCGGCGATACCTTATTTGCCATGGGTTGTGGCCGGGTTTTTGAAGGCACCTATTCACAGATGTATCATTCACTGTCCCGTCTGGCTGCCTTGCCACCGCGCACCCAAGTCTATTGCACCCATGAATACACATTATCGAATGCACAGTTTGCCAAACACGTTGAACCGGACAATTCGGCAATTCTGGAACGCTTCGAACATATTGAGCGTTTGCGTATACTAGGCCAGTGCACGCTGCCAAGTAGTATTGAAGATGAATTGCAAACCAATCCTTTTCTGCGCGCAGAAAGCGTGGAAGAATTCCAGCGTTTAAGAACCCTGAAAGATCAGTTTTAAATGGGATTCAAAGCTGAAGATCAATGCTTCAGCCGACTTACTTATTTGTCATTTGCGATGAATAGAATGTCATAGAAAGGCACGTATAACTTTTACACATAAACAAGTCGGAACACGTTGAACCTTAATCTAAAAAATGCCTTTTTGTGCCATTTTTTCCTTTCTTATAATCAACCTAGTCTCCTACTTTTTAGGCACCAATTTCAGTTCTAACACATGAAATAATGACTCACAAAAAATAGGATAATATTGATTAAAAGTGAAGAAATTCGTGGAATATTGCTTAAATAATCAGCATGGAACCTAATAAATGAATAAAAAAGCCCAATACATTAGAATTGGGATTTAAAAAGACTATAAAGATATGATTTATATATAATAAAAAATAGAATTTCGGATAACGTGTATTATGTTAATTTTAGAAAGTCGTAATAGGATAATAAAAATCTATATTGTTTTAAGAAAACTCTCTTATGATTAAATCTCTATAGTTCTTTTAATATTTGCTATGTATCAAAGAATCAAACAATGGGCTAAATCAATCAAAAAAGACATCTTGGTTGTTTGGCTTATTGCAAAAGACAAGCGAACGCCCAATTCTGTAAAGTTTTTAGCTTTAATTATTGCTGCTTATGCCTTCTCACCAATTGATTTAATTCCAGATTTTATTCCCGTACTTGGGTATTTAGACGATATTATTATTGTACCTTTAGGTATTTTATTAGTTATCAAGCTTACCCCACAAAACATTGTAGATGATTGTAGAATTCTTGGAGAAACCTTAGTTGAAAGGCCTATAAACCGTTGGGCAGCAGGAATTATTATCCTGATATGGCTTGTAATATTGGGATATTTAACCATGTACTTCATGAACGATTCACTGTCTATACTGTCTATTTTTAACAAGTGAGATTTAGATACCCTCTCTCATTTGCACCCATTTAATATAATGGGCATTATTCAAAATTAAACTGTAAACCAAAATAGAAATAAAATGTCTGCTTTCAGAGCATGACATTAGTTCTGTCGTTCAACTTTAAAAGTGACATTGGCCATGTCGATCCCGAATGATGATATGTAGGATAGCAGTAACTAGTTTCTTGGATTCTATTCACTAAAACTGACAACGTATGTATCGCATGAAGCAATGTTAAAGAATCTGGTTACTTTGTGCATAAGTATCCAGTTCACCTTGAGTCACGACACGCACCGCCTGCATTTCATCAATACGTACCAGTAGCAAGCCACCTAAAGCAGGCTGATAACGACGGGCACTGCCGAAAGGCGTATAGGCCACTTTCGACTGAATACTAAAGCTCAACCAGTCTTCATGTCCCAACATCACAGCAACCGGATCAAGTCCCTGCTGCTGCATTAATTCAATTTGCTAATTCACATAGTCTTCAATGGTTAATTCAGTCATGGTGCGGGTATTCAGTTTGAGAATTACATTTCAGACAGTATAAAGCATGCAAATCGAGCTGAAGATCAGAAAACCAGCAGCCGGTATTCTTTTAATAAATAAGTCGATTGGATTTTAATTTTCTCATTGTAGATCTGAAATTTTCTATTTCATACGGTTGATAAAATTAGAAAATAACCTGGTTCACTAATAAGCTATTGAATTAGAAAATTAATTATCCAAATTTATAGCTTATAAAAACTTAATATTTAGTTACAACCTATTCAATATGATAAAAATCATTTACTTAGCGTTTAAATTGATTTTTTCTTAATCAACCGATGTTCACTATATACACAAATTCATTTAAATTAATTTAAATAAAGGCATTTGCCCTTTAAAAGATAATTTTTCACCCTTATTTAAGATTTAACAATGATGAAGGAGTGATCTCGTGAAAAAAGTGGTTAAAGCGAAAAATTTGATTGCATTTCGACTATGGTTAGAAAAATTGGGATATTCGGTACGCACTCTGGCGGATGATCGTGGTTTCAGTTTCAGTTTCAAGAAAGAATATGGCCTGGTGACCTGTGATCTGGCAGGTAATGCTCTGGCACTACAACTAGGCGAGGAATTTGAAGATCATTTAAAAGCCTGATTGCTTCTATTTAAGAGCAGAAAAATAAATTAATCTTTCCACTGATTCAACAGCGCTATTCTCCAGTTATTCAGCCCATTTCGATGGGCTTTTCTTTGTTCAGTAAATTTCAGGCAATAAAAAAGCAAGGCATCGGCCTTGCTTTAATATGATGGTGGGGACGGAGAGACTCGAACTCTCACACCTCGCGGCGCTGGAACCTAAATCCAGTGCGTCTACCAATTTCGCCACGTCCCCATCAGGGTACCAACTTAGCGTTGGATTTCTTTCAAACTTTGGCAGAGGATCAAGGATTCGAACCTTGACGAACGGTTTTGGAGACCGTCATGCTACCATTACACCAATCCTCTACTTCCACCCAATATCCAGTTACCCAAATATCGATTGGTGGGGACGGAGAGACTCGAACTCTCACACCTCGCGGCGCTGGAACCTAAATCCAGTGCGTCTACCAATTTCGCCACGTCCCCAATGGCTGTGTATATTATAGAGA
>DDAT01000017.1:0-17732 GCA_002332985.1 Acinetobacter lwoffii
TACCAGCTGAGCTAACGACCCTGAACCATCATTCAAACCAGGTTTGAATGTGCAGTGCAAGTCAAGCTAAATAGCTTAAAGCACCACTTTGTTTGATGGAGCGTATTGTAGCAAGATCTCATTTCAGCGCAAGCAAAAAATAACAAAGTTGCCCATGTTTGATTATAAATACAACAATTATGCTTTATCTAAACAAAAAATAGGCAACTTCAGTACTTAGAAGCGATATTGATAGGCCTGAATATTGGCAAAAATCTCTGCGTTGAGCTCGGAATATGCCGTTGTACCTGGCAATAACACCAGCAGGCGTTCATCGGTTTTACTCGGATCAAATGCTTGCTCTTTCAATTTATTTTTCTGATATTTAAAGGTACCTGTAGTTTCAACTTGCTGTTGTACGCGTAAAAATACTGGTACCGCATAAGCTGGCAAGCATTTTTTAAAGCAAGCGGCCATGGCTGCTAAATCTGCATCATCCAATTTTACATCGGGTTTCAGGGTAATCGCAGCCATGCCGGCACGACCATTGGTATTGGGGATTTCTACACCATACACCACCGCTTCAACGATTTTCTCATACTCAGTCAGCATGTTTTCAACTTCAGTCGTGGAAACATTTTCACCTTTCCAGCGGAAAGTATCGCCTAAACGATCGACAAACTGCGCATGACGGAAGCCGATATTACGCACCAGATCTCCGGTATTGAAGTAAGCATCACCTTTGGTGAATACATCCTGCATAATGACTGACTTGTTTTTTTCCGGGTCGGTATAGCCATCAAAAGGTGAACGGCGGGTAATTTTACCAATTAATAAACCAGTTTCGCCTTTTTTCACCCGTTTGCAATGGCCTTTGGCATCCCGTACCGGCTCATTTTTATCTTTATCAAAGGCAATAATCGCATACGGTGTGGGTGAGAAACCGACGGTATTGTCAAAATTGAAAATATTGCTAAAACCGACATTGCCTTCACTAGAGGCATACAGTTCCAGCACTTCCTGAATGCCAAAACGGGATTTAAATTTATCCCAGATATTTGGGCGCATGCCATTCCCAATCATCTTAGTCACGCGGTGACCTTTTTCCAGTTCAGATGGGGGAGCATCCATCAGATAGCGGCACAACTCACCGACATAACCAATCGCAGAGGCATCAAATTTTTGCACATCCTTCCAGAAAGAAGAGGTCGAAAATTTACGGCGAATAGCCAGGGTGCTGCTCCCTGCAATGACACCGCACCAGCACACCACCATGCCTGTGGCATGATAAAGCGGCAGGGTACAGTACATCACATCATCTTTATTGAGATTCAGCACATGCCCATAGGTGCCATAAGCCAGCGTCCAGCGACCATTGGTAAAGATCACCGCTTTAGGTAGACCCGTGGTGCCCGAGGTGTAAATATAGAACAGCCCGTCTTTGCCCTGTACCGAATGAGTAGTTGATGGATTGAATTTGGGAGCAAGATCGGTTTTTTCAGCCAGGTTGATAAAGCCTTCAGGCGCCTGACCCGGATCGGCTTGAGTGTTTTGATCTGCAAACCAGTGCAGGCGGTCACTGCTAATATTCAGGTCATTACGAATCTCGTTGACTGCATGACGACACTCTTCACCCACAATCAGGGCAATCGGTTTGACCAGATTGATACTGTGCGTCAGCACCTTGCCGACTTGAGAGGTATTGACCAGAGCGGTGGTCACACCCAGTTTAGCCAGACCAATCACGCTGGCAATCAGCTCAGGGCGGTTCTCGACCATGACAGCAACAACATCACCTTTCTTGGCGCCCAAGGATAGATAGAAATGGGCAATCTGGTTGGCCCAGGCATTGAGAGCAGCATAGCTATAGCTTTGCTCTTCAAAACGCAAGGCAATGCCTTCCGGGTTACGCTTGGTGGCTTTTTCAAAAGCCAGACCCAGGCCGGCCGGTGTGTTCGGAGTACGTAAATATGCCTGTTTTAGACCAGTGAGCAAATTGGGCACTTTGGTCAAGAAAGCCGGGATTTTGGCAGCGACATCTGCAATCCCAATCAGATCGTGTGGTTTCATTTGGGTCATGAGAATCCTATTTATTTTTCGTATCCGATACGTTCAATTTATATACAGTAGACGAGCTATCCATCTTTTAGCGTTAAAACACTAGTGCAATCAACCTATTCTGACTAAATCTAGCAAAAAAAACCTAGTCACCGAAATGACTAGGTTTTTTTAGATGACTGCAATTGAGCAAATTATGATTCAGTTGCAGTATTGGCTTTTTTCGGTGGACGACCACGTGGACGACGTGGACGAGCAGCCTGTTTCTCCGCTTTTTCAGCTTCGCTGGCTTCAGTGTCTTCTGTTGTTACTTCGGCCTGATCCTGGGCTTCTGTAACAGGAGCTTCTGATTCAGCATTTGCTTCAACTGGCGCAGCATCTCTAGGTTGAGCTTCAGTCACTGGAGCCGCTTCTGTAGGAGCTGTATCTACTGGTGCCGTAGTTTCAGTTGCTTGTTCAGCTGGCTGAGCATTTACGGTTTCTTCAATAGCGATTTCAGTGGTTACTGGAGTTTCAGTTGCCGCTGCTTCAGCAGACTCTGCTTGCGCTTCTGCTGCTACAGGTGCTTCTGGCGCAGTTTCAACTGCCGGAGCTGTTTCTACTTTGGCCTGTTGCTTGGCTTGTTGCAGGGCCTGTTCTGCAGCCTGTTTAGCCAGACGGCGACGCTCACGTGGATCGTTTGCGACACGTTTGTCCGACACCGGTTTTGGTGGAGTCAGGTCCAGAACTGGAGCCGGCTCCGCTTCAACCTTGGCTACGGTCACTTGAACATCACGGGTGACCGGTTTTTTCTCTGCGACAGGCGATGCTGCAGCCACCAGACTCGCGTTGTACTCTTTTGTGAACTTCTCTAGAGCACGGTTGAAGGTTGGCAATAAACCAAACTGTTCAATGAGCACGGAGCAGTCTTCACCATAAACATGGCGAATCAGGCTACCAATAGTGAACTGACCCAAAGTTGGTACTTGTGACGGAGTCAACTTTTGAACTGTAGCCTGTTGAGGCTGTCCTTCACGTTGCTGACGACGACGCTGACGCGGATCGTTGCTGGCACGAGGTTTTTCAGCACTTGATTCTTCCGCTGTCACAACTTCTTCAGCAGGTGCTGTCAGTGCAGCTTCTACTACATTTTCAGCAGCGGCTTCTTCAACTGGCGCATCTGCCGGTGCAGTAACTTCAACCGCTGGCGTTACAACTGCAGCATTGTCATTCAATGCCACGATTTCGCTTTTCGCCTGGTCAATATTCACCACCATAGCAGTCGGCATCACGTCTTGACGTGGCGCATCGACCAATTCAACACGAAGCTGCTTGTCATTGACTGCTGGAACTTCAACGACTGCAGGTGCTGCTTGTTGAGCCTGCTCATTCAGCACGCTTGGATCGCGGTGGCGATTTGGACGTTCCTGACGTGGCTGGTTGCGGCGGTCACGACGTGGCATTACCTGTTGAGGCTGTTGTTCATTGTTTTGAACATCATTTTGCTGAGATGGCTCATTGTGATGCTGACGGCGAGAATTACGCTTGTTTTCACGTGCTTCATGACGTTGCTCTTGACGAGATACCTGAACCACTTCTTCATGCACCTGATGTTGCTGAGGAGCGGAAGCTTCAGACTGAACCTGCTCACGCGGTTCTTTGTGCTTCGGATTGCGTGGTTTTTTGTTGTTATGACGTGGTGCTCTTTCATCACGCTCTGCCGATTTTTCAGCATCACGTTCCTGTTTTTGCGCTACAGTCGATGGTGCCAGGTAAGCATTGCTGCTTGCCGGAGCAGCAGGTTGAGACACTTGCTGTGGAGCAGGTTGTGCCACCGGTGCAGACAATTGACCGAACTGACCACGGCTCACCGCACCGCCATTGATCATTTGTTCAATTGCTGCAGCTGCATTGTTGGCAGTACGCGATTGATCAACAGTCGCTGCCTGTTTTTGAACAAACAGGTTTTCTAACCAGGCACATGGGCTAGATGCAGGAGCCGCAACTTGTGCTTGGGCAGGAGCTTGTTGCGCAACAGGTGCTTGCTGTGCATTTTGGTTTTGCTGGTTACGGCGTTTATTGTTTCTGCCGTTGTTTTGCTGTTGAGCAGGCGCTGGGGCAGCAGCATGCGTATGTTCTTCTTCTAAATGCCATTCAGATGACTCATAGCCCAACTCTTTTTCACTTGAACGAGTTGCTTCAGTACGTTCATAGCTGGTTGGTGCAAAGCCTTCGGCATTATAAGTGATTTCATAATGCGGTGTTTCCAGATGCGGGTGAGGCAACACAGTCACACGTACATTTGAAGTCTGTTCTAAATACACCAAGGTGTGACGTTTTTCATTCAATAAGAAGGCAGCAATTTCGACTGGAACTTCGACTTGAACTTCACCATGACGTTCACGTAGCGCGATTTCTTCCACTTTACGCATAATCGAAAGTGATAAAGAACGAAGATCACGAACCATACCGGTACCATGACAGCGTGGGCAAACGTAGCCAGTCGCTTCTTCAAGAGAAGGACGCAGACGTTGACGGCTCATTTCCATCAAACCAAAACGTGACAATTGACCGAACTGGATACGGGCACGGTCACTTTGCGTAGCTTCGCGTAGCTTCGCTTCCACCATACGCTGGTTGCGGTCTTTGGTCATGTCGATAAAGTCGATCACCACCAGGCCACCGATATCGCGTAAACGTAATTGGCGCGCGATTTCTTCTGCCGCTTCAATGTTGGTGTTCAACGCGGTGTCTTCAACGTCGCTACCGCGAGTCGATTTTGCTGAGTTAATGTCAATTGACACTAAAGCTTCAGTTTGGTCGATCACGATCGAACCGCCAGAAGGCAATTTTACTTCACGTTCATAAGCGGTTTGAATTTGACTTTCAATCGCGAAATGCGCGAATAAAGGTTCATTTAAGGTATAAGTTTTCAGTTTTTCTAACTGACGTGGCATTACCGCTTTTACGAAGTTATAGGCTTCGTTATAGGCTTGTTCTGAGTCAATCAGGATTTCAGCAACATCATCACGCAGGTAGTCACGAATGGCACGTGTCACTACGCCCGCTTCCTGATGTACCAACATTGGCGATGGACCTGAACTTGCAGTGCTCTGGATTTGTGCCCAAAGGTCTAACAAGTGCTGTAAGTCGAGTTGCAATTCTTCTTGTGAACGACCGATCCCGGCAGTACGCACAATCACACTCATACCACGTGGCACGTTCAGTGTTGCCAGCATTTCTTTCAGTTCTTCACGCACTGAACCAGAAATCTGACGGCTGATACCACCACCTTTAGGGTTGTTTGGCATCAAGACCAAATAACGGCCAGCAAGTGAGATAAAAGTAGACAGGGCAGCGCCTTTATTGCCACGCTCTTCTTTTTCCACCTGAACCAGAAGCTCGGTACCTTCAGTGATCAGTTCACGGATATTCGAAGTTTGGCGAGGGTCGGCTTTGTAATATGAATTCGCGATTTCACGCATTGACAGGAAGCCTTGGCGACCTGCACCGTATTCAACGAATACAGCTTCTAAAGAAGGTTCAACGCGAGTCACGTGACCTTTGTAGATATTGGATTTTTTTTGTTCACGGGTACGATTTTCTAAATCAAAATCGTAAAGACGCTGACCAGTGACAAGTGCAACGCGAATTTCTTCGGCATGTGTTGCATTAATCAACATACGTTTCATGGGTGTAACACCTTATAGTGATACACAGCAAAAAATCGCTATACACGTAGCGAACATCACACATCACGGATCAATGGCTCAAATCTGCAATGAATTTCATTGTGGTTTGAGTCTTTTATGACCGAGCTCTATTTAATATAGATGGGCTTCGGTTTTTGATTCACGTATTGATGATGGCAATACGGCTTCAATCTTTAAACGGATTAAAGTCACCTGAACGCTTCACTGGCGGACGAGCGGTGCATTGGATGTGTGTAACTTTCACTGTCACATTGCTCGAAGATCATCCCTTCTTTATAGAAAGTGTCTTGATACGGAATTGTCGTCGTATCTTTACAAACTGTGCAGATCCAATGCATCAACGCTGTAGCCTGAAGTCGTCTTCAGGTTGCGACTAATCTGATGTGTATCAGTTTACGTTTAAAAACCAACAAAGTTGGCGACATATTTTTTAAGACAAACTGATTTATGTACCTGAGGTACAATTAAACGCAACAGTTTGCTTTGTTTGCCGATATAATAAGCCTTCGGCGTGGCATAATTCTTTGGGGACCTTCCCGTATCATGTGAGTCTTTAATTGAACAATCAAGTTCAGAAAAATCTGAAATGATTCAACTTTTACTCACAAACGATGGTTTCCGTGCGCTGACTATATCAAACCTTGCATCATCTGCCTATGGGCTAAGCTTATGTTTCTTGTGTAAAGCATAACCTAAGTGATCAGTTTTTAATCAATTTTAGTATTTTTTGGGTCATAGTAACTGTATGAATTCTACGCAACAATGGCAAAACGTCACTTGGTTTGAAGTGGATGAACATCAAGATGGACAACGCATCGATAATTTCCTGTTTAGTCGTCTGAAAGGTGTGCCAAAAAGCCGTATCTATCGTCTGATTCGTGAAGGCCAGGTTCGCGTTAATAAAAAACGCATTAAAGCAGAAACCAAACTCGCAATCGGTGACCAGATTCGCGTTGCGCCGATTCGCTATGAACAAAAAGATGAATCTGCGGCACCTGTTTCCGACAAAGTGGCACAAGGCTTATTGGCCCGTGTGATTTATGAAGATGAAGGTCTGATGGTTGTAAATAAGCCATCCGGGATTGCCGTGCATGGCGGTAGCGGTGTGGCCTATGGCCTGATTGAAGGCTTACGTGCAGCAACCGGTAAAAAGTATCTGGAACTGATTCACCGGATTGACCGTGATACTTCCGGTCTGGTGATGATTTCCAAAAAGCGTAGCGTGTTGAAAACATTACAAGATATGTTGCGTGAACATAAAATCAAAAAAACCTATGCCGCTGTAGTAAAAGGGCAGGTCAGTCTGGATAAACAGCTGATTGATGCACCTTTACATCGTTACGAGCTGGCCAATGGTGAACGTCGTGTCTGCGTGTCCCCGAAAGAAGGTAAAGAGTCTAAAACCCAGTGGAATGTGCAGGAACGTTTTATGCATGCCACACTGGTGTATGCATCTCCGCTTTCTGGTCGTACCCATCAGATTCGTGTTCATGGTTTGAGTATTGGTCATCCGCTAGTAGGCGATGAAAAGTATGGTCATGAAACAGAATATCGTGGGCCAAAACCACGCCGTTTGTGTTTACATGCAATGCGTCTGGACATTCCGGGCTATCCAGCAATTGAAGCACCATTGCCAGAAGATATGCAGAGTCTGGTGGCGCAGTTAAGAGCGCAGAAAGCGGATAAACCGGCTGCCCAATAAGGACTTATTTTTTCTTTTAATAAATTTAATCCACCCTCACCCTCCTTTGAAAAAGGAGGGAATTCCCCTCTTTCTTAAAGAGGGGCTAGGGAAGATTTTAGGCATTAGCCCTTTCCTTTAAAAAGGAGAGGGGGGACATCACGTAAAATCTTCTGTCATTTGCTCAGATTACGTGAAGCTAGTATTTTAATGTTTAGAAGCATTATGTACGAAGAAAAAATGTTTTCTCTCTCCTAATTAAAAGTGGGAATCTGTCTCAGATCTTTTTGAATAGTTTTGATTCTATCAAGTGTCATCATATAAATTTGACTGTCAGTTATTCAGTATTGGATCTCTCTCTCTCCTTTTAGGAGAGGGTTGGGGTGAGGTGAAGAACACTAGTCTCTCAAAGTTTTGTCAAACACCGAATAAAATCTAGGAAACCTTTTATGAACTCACCTTTAAAATTGGTCATTTTCGATTGGGATGGCACTTTATTTGATTCAGTCGGTCAAATCGTGGCGAGTTTGCAGTTTGCCGCACAGCAGTTTCAGCAGCCGTTAACGGATGCAGATGCGAAAAGTATTATTGGACTGGGTTTGCCAGAAGTTGCACAGCGTTTATTCCCGACAGTACCAGAATTACATACGGATATTTTGCAGGCTTATTCCGATCATTATGTTGCCAACTCATCAGGAGATTCCTGGTTTGAAGGCGTAGCGTACATGCTCGCAGATTTACAGCAGCAAGGCGTGAAGCTGGCAGTAGCCACAGGGAAAAGCCGTAAAGGTCTGGATCGTGTATTAAAACAGACGAACAGTGAAGAGCTGTTTGTGAGTACGCGCGCAGCCAGCGAAACCCGTTCTAAACCTCATCCACTCATGTTAGAAGAAATTCTGGCAGAAACTGGTATACATGCCCATGAAGCGATTATGGTGGGGGATACCTCTTATGACCTGGAAATGGCGCTGAATATTGTCATGCCAAGTGTGGGTGTAAGTTATGGTGTGCATACGTCAGAGACTTTAGCGAAGTTTAATCCGCTATCGATTGTAAATGATGTCAGCAGCTTACATGAGTTTTTATTGGCTAAAGTCCAATGGAAGGAAGCGATTTAATTCAGTATGCTGGGTTTTATCAAATGACAGACAATTTATACAGTTTAAATGTCTGTCATTGAATTAAATTCGCGCATTTAGTCTAATCTTTTAGTCTAAAGCTGCAAACTTGATCAATTTGCACGACCAGAATTGTTGAGAATTCTACTCGGGATTTTTCTATTAAAAATAATCAAATTATTGTTTTATATGAATTAACATAAGAAGTATTTATAGCTGTTAGCTATAGCAAAAAATAAAATAACTATTGGCACAAACGCCGGATTTTTCCCATCCTAAAACTGTTTATTCCTATGCTCGCTCTGAGAAAGACATTCCATGCGGATGATCAGCCTGATCCTTTGCATACTTTCTGTCCCTCTTAGATCCCGGCATAAGCCTAATTTTTGCAGTTTAAGGAAACATTGATGTCGAATTCTGCTGTTATTGAATCAGTTGCACAAGCACTTCGTAGCGCTGAATTATCACAAACTGCGATCGCACCGATTCGCCCGGAACTTGGCGGTGAAAGTGCTGACGTAGATATCGCCTATGCCGTTCAGGAAGTGAATACCGAGCGTGCTTTGTCTGAAGGTCGCCGTCTGGTGGGTCGTAAAATTGGTTTGACGTCTAAAGACGTTCAAGCGCAACTAGGTGTAGATCAGCCGGATTTCGGTATGTTATTTGCCGACATGGCCTATGGCGATGGTGAAGCAATTCCAGCCGGCCTTCTGATTCAGCCGAAAGTTGAAGCGGAAATCGCATTGGTGATTAACCAGGATTTAACCAAAGAAAAACACACCTATGCAGACATTATCAGCGCAACTGATTATGCATTGCCTGCAATTGAAGTGGTCGATAGCCGTATCGAAAACTGGAAAATCAGCCTGATTGATACTGTGGCGGATAACGCATCTTCTGCTGCATTTTTCTTGGGTTCTCAGCCGGTTAAATTAGAAAATCTTGATCTGGTGAACTGCAAGATGGTGATGACGCGCGGTGAGGAAGTCGTTTCTCAAGGCGTGGGTAAAGCATGTCTGGCCAACCCATTGAATGCTGCTGTTTGGCTGGCTGATGAAATGGTACGCCGTGGTCGTCCGCTGTTAAAAGGCGACATCATCTTGACGGGTGCCTTAGGTCCAATGGTTGTGGCGCAACCAGGTGATGAATTCAAAGTTGAAATTGAAGGCTTCGGTTCAGTAACCGCTGCATTCGCTGCTGAATAATCAAGATTCCAAGAGAGTACATTCATGAAAAAGATTAAATGTGCAATGATCGGTCCAGGGAATATTGGTACTGATTTGCTTTATAAATTACAACGTAGCGAATGGTTAGAACCTGTTTGGATGGTGGGGATTGACCCGACTTCTGAAGGTTTGGCGCGTGCTGCGAAAATGGGTTTAAAAACCACAGCTGAAGGCGTTGATGGTCTTCTTCCTCATGTGATTGCTGATGACATCAAAATTGCATTCGACGCAACTTCTGCCTATGTCCATGCTGAAAACAGCCGCAAGCTGAATGAACTTGGCGTGTTGATGATCGACTTAACGCCTGCTGCGATTGGTCCATTTTGTGTACCACCAGTCAACCTTGAAGCATTACTACAAGCGGGCGAAGTACCAAACGTGAACATGGTGACATGTGGCGGTCAGGCAACGATTCCGATGGTGGCTGCGGTTTCTCGCGTTCAACCTGTTGAATACGGCGAAATCATTGCAACTGTATCGACTAAGTCGGTTGGTCCGGGAACGCGTAAAAACATTGATGAATTCACACGTACTACTGCAGGTGCCATTGAGAAAGTCGGCGGCGCGAAACAAGGTAAAGCGATCATCATCATTAACCCGGCTGAGCCACCTCTAATGATGCGTGATACTGTTCACTGTCTAGTAGAAGGTGAGCCGGATCAGGCAGCGATCACTGAATCTGTACATGCCATGATCAAGGAAGTTCAAAAATACGTACCAGGTTACAAGCTGGTAAATGGTCCGGTATTTGATGGCAACCGCGTATCAATTTACTTGGAAGTTGAAGGTCTGGGTGACTTCCTGCCGAAATACGCAGGCAACCTGGATATTATGACTGCAGCAGCTGCACGTACTGCAGAAATGTTCGCAGAACACGTGTTCAATACCGCTGAAGCTTAAAGGAATACCAAAATGTCTAAGATTATTGTTCATGATATGACTTTACGTGATGGTATGCACCCGCAGCGCCATCAAACGACTGTTGAGCAAATGATTGCAATTTCAACAGCACTTGATGATGCTGGCGTACCTTTAATCGAAGTTACACACGGTGATGGCCTTGGTGGTTCATCAGTGAACTACGGTTTTGCTGCTGCAACGGATGAAGAATACTTATCTGCTGTTATGCCACGTATGAAAAATGCAAAAATTTCTGCATTACTTCTTCCGGGTATCGGTACGGTTGACCATTTGAGAATGGCACATGAAATTGGTGTTTCTACTATTCGTGTGGCGACGCATTGTACTGAAGCGGATTGTTCTGAACAGCACATCACCGCTGCACGTAAACTAGACATGGACACTGTGGGCTTCTTGATGCTTGCTCACATGGCATCTCCTGAAAAATTGCTTGAAGAAGCAAACAAGATGGTGTCTTATGGTGCAAACTGTATCTATGTGACAGATTCAGCAGGTTATATGCTTCCGCAGGATGTGATCGACCGTGTTGGTCACTTACGTCAACACTTGGATCCAAGTATTGAGCTTGGTTTCCACGGGCACCACAACTTAGGTATGGGTGTATCGAATACTGTTGTTGCGGTTCAAGCAGGTGCAGTACGTGTTGATTTGGCATCTGCTGGTCTTGGTGCTGGCGCAGGTAATACACCACTTGAACTGTTTATCGCTGTGGCAAACCGTATGGGTATGGACACTGGCGTTGACTTGTTCAAAGTACAAGATGTTGCTGAAGACTTGGTTATTCCAATGATGCACAACCCGATTCGTGCTGACCGTGATGCGGCAACTTTAGGTTATGCGGGTGTTTATTCTTCATTCCTGTTGTTTGCTAAACGCGCTGAAGCAAAATATGGCGTATCTGCACGTGAAATCCTGATGGAACTGGGTCGCCGTGGTACGGTTGGTGGTCAGGAAGACATGATCGAAGACTTGGCGTTGACGATGTCTAAAGCGCGTGAGTTACAAGCTTAATTTTTAATGAATTCGTATTAAAATAAGGCTAATAAAAAAGCATCCGATTTGGATGCTTTTTTATTATGAAGTAGATTTAATAATATATTAAAACTCTGATCTCAGATATTTTAGTTATAGTGTTATGTGAAGATTATTTTAGTTTAATTTTTTCCTTAAACATAAAAACGATAAATAAAAAATATTATCTTAAAGTTTTTAAAAAAATTGCGCTTATTAATAAAGGAAACAGAAATTTGAATTAAATATCTGGTCAAATTTTTATTTTCATTAATCGGTTTAAAATCTAAGAGATTGAGTGCTTAAATCTGGGCCCGGAATATGCAGAGCTAAAAGAGCAAAAGTTTAATACTGTGGTCGGATTTTTTATTTAAACCGACTTGCGCATGATGGCTGCATGGATTTTATCAGCTGAATGGGGAACTCATCATGCGTCGTCACAATTTATGGATTGCAATGCTTGCTGCGACAGCAACTTTAGGGACAACTGCAACGAATGCAGACTTTATTGACGACAGCAATGTTCAACTCAAATTTAAAAACTTTTATCTAGACCGTCAGTATCAAGATGACTATTCATCACGTAATTGGGGTTCTTGGTCACAAGGCGTGACTCTGGATGCCAAATCGGGTTATCACGATATCGGTGGTGGTGTGCAGGTTGGTGCTGACGTGCTGGTGCAACATGCAGTCAAACTCAATGGCCGTGATAAGAATCCGGACTGGGTTTTACCGCATGATGGCAAAGAATCAAAAGACCATTTCGGTAAAGTTGGCGCGACTTTAAAAGCCAAAGTGTCACAAACAGAACTGAAAGTCGGTGAGTTATTGCCGGTATCTCCAGTCTTGGTATTCGATCCATCCCGTCAGTTATTGACGACTTATAGTGGTGCCTGGTTAGAGTCTAAAGACCTTAAAGATACCAAGTTAACTCTTGCGTATATTGATGGCATTAATAACCGTTATGACAACCAGTTCCGTGATTTAACTAAATTTGCTCCACCAAGTTTCTATGATACGGGTGCTGAAGCTGATGGCATGTGGATTGCGGGTATAGATCACCAACTCACGAAAGAAGTAGGTGCTAGTTACTGGTATGCCGATGTTCAAGACATTTATCAACAGCATTATCTGGGGGTAAATTACAAAACTGCGCTCGGTGAAAAAACCAAATTAGATAGCCACATCCGTTACTTCGATAACTCGGAGTCAGGTGACAAGCTGTATGGTGAGATTGATAACCAGGCTGTATCTGTAGCTGCAAAAGTGAATCATGGTGCACATAGCGTAGGTGTGGGTTACCAGCAAATGTTTGGTGATAGTGCATTCCCAACGTTAGGTGGCTGGGTGCCACAGCCTTATCTGGCGAACTGGGGGGTAGCGACCTTTACCGCGCCAGAAGAAAAGTCATGGAGTGTTTCTTATGGCTATGATTTCTCTGAAATGGGTGCAAAAGGCCTAAACGCAACTGCAGTGTATTTCAAAGGTTATGATCAGAAAGGTACTGGGGCGTATCAAGGTCAGAACTTCAATACGGATGAAGTGAATGCCATCGTGAACTACACTGTGCCAGAAGGTAAATTAAAAGGTTTGGGTGTACAGGCGATGTATATTGATGTGAATTTTGCCAATCCAGCAAAACCAGACCTGCAAGAATACCGTGTCGCCACCACTTATACGCATAAATTCTAATACGCGTATATTTTAAAAGCAGTCAGTCTTCTGGCTGCTTTTTGGTTTAAGAATGCAGTTAAAGCCTTAGTTTATGTAGGGTTTAATTTATAAAAAATATATAAAACAAATACTTAAATTATATCTATTTTGTTGGGTGCAATCGTAATTTTGTATCAGTTTGCTGCGGTTGAGCGGTTAATATAAGGGTGTACACAAGTCATTTTAATGAGTCAACTTGACGTCGAATTCTTGAAAATAGAGGGACACGCAAGCGAAAGACTGTAAGAGGAAGCAATATGAGCACTGTTCAAATCCCTGACTATCAAACAGATCCATTCTTTGGCTTAGAAGACAAATGGATTGAAACTGCTGAAGGCGAGTTGACCCATTACCACGAAATTGGTGAAGGTACGCCTATTCTATTTTTACACGGTTCAGGTACAGGTGTATCGGCCGCGGCAAACTGGTGGTTAAACCTGCCACAAATTGGTGAGCAAGCGCGTTGTATCGCGATTGATACCATTGGTTATGGCCAAACTGTGGTTGCACCGGGTACTGAATATGGTATCCGTGCCTGGGTAGATCATGCGATCCGTACGCTAGATGCTTTGGGTATCGAAAAAACCTGGTTGGTCGGTAACTCTCTGGGTGGCTGGTTAGCATTCCAGATGGCATTGGATTATCCAGATCGTATTTTGGGTATCGTGTCTATGGGTACGGGCGGTGCGAAACAGACAGCTGCACTTAAAGCTCACGCAAACCCAGTTCTTACAGAAGAAGGAATCAAGAAAACCCTTTCTATGTTTGTCGTAAACAAAGACCTGATTACTGATGAACTGGTAAAAGTACGTTTTGCTTCTGCTGCAAATGACTATGCATCAAATCGTTTAATGGATGTGGTTGGCGCACGTGACCGTGACCGTTTCGAATTCCCATTAGACTTCGAAAAAATGAAAGACATTACTGTGCCTGTACTATTGATTCATGGTACGCAAGACGTGGTGATTCCGGTTTCTCGTACTTGGGACATCCTGAACATCGTGTCAAATGCTGATGCACATATCTTCAGCCAATGTGGTCACTGGTCTCAAGTTGAAAAAGCAGATGAGTTCAACACTGTGATCAAAAACTACTTGGCTGTACACGGCGTAAAATAAGCTCGATGTAGTTTTAAAAAGGATGGCTTCGGTCATCCTTTTTTATATCGAAAATATTTGAGGTAGCGTACCTAAGTGAGTTTGATTCTCATTTATTTGGATAAATCTAAAAATCTAATAATTTTTATAGGTTTGAGCTATTTAAACTGAGAAAAATCCGAATTAAATTTTATTAGACTTAAGTGGTAAATGCAGCACATTTAGAGCTAAAAATACACAATTTTGGTCGAGGTCAAGTGACAAATTTAAACGCTAGAAATAGATTCTTTATCACAAAATAGAATTAAAAACGAATTCTTAAGCATAAAATAATAAAATAAAAAAAGCACATGCCTATCAAAAGTTGAATGGCATATGCCTGATAGAGGGAAGAAATGGGATTAATTTTGTTCGCTACGGTTAATATCCAGATAGAACACACGGGTCAAAAGTTCAAGAAATTTGCTGACGGCGTAGGACTTGTTGTTTTTATGGTAGCTGACATACAGGTCTAAATAGGGCAACTCCACGTCCAGTGGACGAATCACGGTATTGTCCATGGTCAGTGGTGCAATATAGCCAGGCAAAATGGTACAGCCCAAGCCCATTCCGATCGAGTTGATATTAAATAAAATATTATCGGCCTTTTGCACGATATTGAATTCAATGCCGTTGGCTTTGGCAAAGTCCAGAATCGTCTGGTTCAGGGTCAAGGACTGCTCTGCTGATGGAATAATAAAATCAATACCATTCAATGCTTTAACAGGAATTCTTTCGTATTTTGCTAAGGGATGATCTTTAGGCAGGAGAAAAATCAGCGGTTCACGAATCACGAACTGGCTTTCGATTTCATCACTATTGAAATTATGACGGGTAAATGTCAGATCTAGATCACCTTTTTTTAACAAACGCATTTGCTCATTGTTGTTCAGGCTGAGCAGTTCAATTTTTAAATCCGGGTTCTGTACACGTAGATTTGGCAAGATATACGGGAAGATTTTCATCTCGGCCACCGGTACAAAACCGATGCGGAGCATTTGCTGCTTGGCCTGTGACACCTGACGTGCCATGGCAACGGCTTTATCTGCCTGTGCCAGGGTGAGACGAGCCTGTTCCAGGAATACGGCGCCTTCTTCGGTCAGCTCTACTTTACGTTTGGTTCGGTTGAGTAGCTTTACCCCGACATCTTCTTCCAGGTCTTTGATTTGCTGGCTAAGTGAGGGTTGAGCCGTATAAAGTTTAAGTGCTGCCTTACTAAAATTGAGCTCTTCAGCAACGGTGATAAAGTAGCGAAGGTGTCGTAATTCCATGTCATCAACCCAAAGAGTAATCCAAAAAATGTCTTACTATAATTTCCTCAAAGTATAATCTATAAACAACTATGTCGTGAAGATTATTTTCCCATTCATAAACTAAATGCTCTGGCGGGATTAATAGATGTTTTAATATAAAAATTCACGTGCTTAATAATTGCTTTAAGCTCTTAATTGAAACAAAAAAAATATTTCCCGAAAAACGCTGTCAAATCCATCATCGTTGAAAAGTTGAGTCTATTACTTTGTGCCAAAGATAGGTCACAGGAGAGCTTTTCATGAGTGGAAAAATTGATGTGCGCGAAATCGATGCTTTAGTCGATGCACAAAATGGACGTATTACGCCATCTATTTATACAGATCCTGACATTTACGAATTAGAACTCGAACGTGTTTTCGGTCGTACTTGGTTATTCCTTTGCCATGAAAGCCAAATTCCTAAGGCTGGTGATTTCTTTAACACCTACATGGGTGAAGATCCAATCATTGTGGCACGTCAAAAAGATGGCTCAATCAAAGCATTCTTAAACCAGTGCCGTCACCGCTCTATGCGTGTGAGCTTCGCTGACTGTGGTAATACCCGTGCCTTTACTTGCCCGTACCACGGCTGGTCATACGGCATTGACGGTTCTTTAAAAGATATCCCGCTTGAAGATCGTGCTTACCCACATGGTGCATGTAAAGAGCAATGGGGTCTGGTTGAAGTGAATCGTGTGAAGTCTTACAAAGGCTTGGTATTCGCTTGTTGGGATGAAACCACACCTGATCTTGAAGAATACATGGGCGATATCGCTTGGTACTTAGATGGCGTTGTTGACCGTCGTCCAGGTGGTACAGAAATCATCGGTGGTGTCCACAAGTGGGAAATCGAGTGTAACTGGAAATTTGCAGCGGAACAGTTTGCATCTGACCAATATCACGCCTTGTTCTCTCACGCTTCTGCGATCCAAGTATTGGGCGCGAAACCAGACGACGAATCTTCTAAAAAATTAGGTGCTGCGCAAACTGCTCGTCCAGTTTGGGAAACTGCCAAAGACGCGATCCAGTACGGTTCACGTGGTCACGGTTCAGGCTTCTTCTTTACAGAGAAACCAGACGCAAACGTATGGGTTGACGGTGAAGTTGCCAACTACTTCCGTGAAACGTACGACGAAGTTAAAGAGCGCCTAGGCGAGACTCGTGCATTGCGTCTTGCAGGTCACAACACCATGTTCCCAACTTTGTCTTGGTTGAACGGTACTGCAACACTTCGCGTATGGCACCCACGTGGTCCAAACAAAACTGAAGTGTGGGCATTCTGTATCGCAGATGCTGAAGCATCGCAAGAAGTGAAAGAAGCATTTGAACGTTCTGCAACGCGTGCCTTTGGTCCAGCCGGTTTCTTGGAGCAAGATGACTCTGAAAACTGGATCGAGATTCAAAAAGTTTTACGTGGTTATAAAGCGCGTCAAAACAAACTCATTATGGAAATGGGTAAAGGCAACGAAAAAGTACGTGAAGATGGTATCCCGGGTATCACCAACTACATTTTCTCTGAAACTGCAGCACGTGGTATGTACCGCCGCTGGGCAGACTTATTGATCCATGAAAAATGGGAAGACGTGGAAAAAGCAGCTGACGAATATGAGAAGGAGCTTATGAAATGAGTCAAATCAGCTTAGAACTTCATCACCAAATTAGTCAGTTCTTGTATCGCGAAGCAAAATTGCTAGACGATTGGAAATTCCGCGAATGGTTAGACACGTTAGCTGAAGATATTTCTTACACGTTACGTACCACACCAAACGCACAAACCCGTGACCGTCGTCGTTCAGTTGAACCACCTACAACTTGGGTGTTCAACGATTCGAAAGATCTTTTAGAACGTCGTGTAGCTCGTCTGGAAACCGGTATGGCTTGGGCTGAAGAGCCTCCATCACGTAC
>DDAT01000028.1:0-33282 GCA_002332985.1 Acinetobacter lwoffii
GGCTGTGTATATTATAGAGATCATTTCCAGCTGACAAGCCGTTTATCATAAAAAAACACTCGTTTGATTAAATAAGAAACAATTCAAGTTTTATTGTATTTTTCTCATTCAATTTCAGTCATTAAGTAGTCTTTAACGGCTTTAAAATCGGCCAATCTATGCTGCTTCTGCTTACGTAACATCTCTTCTAATAAGCCTTGAAAAGTTTGGATGTGTTCTGGTAACTCAACTTTCAGACGCTGACAATGCAAAAAGGCCCAATCCAGATAATCTGTCGCCTGTAAACGCTGACCACTCAACCACTCATAAAAAATAACACCCAAAGCATAAACTTCACTTTGTAGGCTCTTGGCTTGGCCTTGGAACAGTTCCGGCGCCATAGAACGCGGTGTCGCATTCAGTTCATGCAGGTCATTCTGATGGAGTATTTGGACATGCTCAAAATCAAGCAGGCAGACCCTGCCCTGATTATTTACAAAATGTTCCTGCTTTAAATCGGCATGCAAATAACCTAATTCTTGCAGGCAGATTAAAGGCTCCACAGCTTGCAGCAAGTGTTGCCGAATTTGCGTGATGGATTGCTGATGCGGCATGATCTGAAAATGCGCCGGCGCATCGACCAGAATTAAGGCCTGCTCAAATTGTTCATGATTGATCTTGAAAGGCTGTTGAATAATTTGATGTGGAAGGAAAAAATTTAGATCACCTGAGCTGGCATGAGCCTGATAAAAATCCAGCTCATGTTGCCAGCCTAGTTCAGCATGTGGAGATGATATTAAACTATCAGATCTATGCGATATCTGGGTTTTTAGCCAGAGCGCATTTCCCTTGGCATAATAAAGACGCCGACCAAAACCCAGACTACGGGCTTTGGTTCGTAGTTCAAAATCAGAAATATCGAGATGATCTAAATTAAGTCGTGGCAATGTATTCAGGTATTGGATTAAGTGTATGCTGATAATTTAGCAGCTCCAGACAATGCTGAATAGTTTTCCCGACCCGTTCCTGAGTCTCAATGAGGGAGATTTTTGGCCAAGTAGCCCGCTCCCCTTCACGCTGTAAAATTTTAAACAGATACGGCCGCGGATTTTGCAACATATAGCTATAGTGGCGTAGGCTATATTTACCGACAATATTCACATCACCATAATAACGCTGGTCAACTACACCATAGCCATGATCCAGCAGACGGCGTACAGGAGGTAAGCTTCCGGTATGCTCTCTGGCAAAATCCATCATGCCTTTGGTAATCACCGCGCCCTGACGGCGAACAATTCGTTGTGGCCAGCTCAAAGTACCTTTACGGAAACGTGAAATATCATCCTGCATGAATGGCACGATATGCGGGTTGGTCTGACTAGCAATGGTATAATTGATATTATACAGGCGTGCCATTTTCTCCTGCGGAAAATCACTGCGCACGCTGCCATCCACCCAGCGGGTTGAACCCATATAAGGCGTATATTGACCATCATAGCGCTTACTGGTCAAACGAACCGGTGGAAACAGAACCGGCACCGCACAAGACGCCAGTACCGCACTCCAGACCAGCAAATCCGGAGAAGTATAGGCATTTAAAATGCGTGCATCCTGTCCAGCATCATAAGGTGCAACCGCAATATTGATATGCAGACCTGAGGTTTTGAGTGCTTCTTCGAAGGTCAGATCACCCAGATTTTCGACCAGAAATTTTTTTAGATATTTTACATCCGCCAGACCACCATTACCTTTCATCAATTCACTCATGGTGCGGAAATGAAAAGCCTCATGAAAGAAATTATGGCCTTTCAAAATATCAATATATTGCGAAGGTTTGGATACACCTAACATGGCGGTCATGATGGCACCCGCACTTGAACCGGACATTACCTTCGGCAACAAGTCCTGCTCCATTAAGGCTTTGCATACGCCCGTATGAAACAGACCTAAAGTTGAACCACCAGAAAACATCAAGGCCGGTTGTCCATAAGCACGCTGACAATGCTGAAAATACTCTAATTTTTCTTCAATACTTAGGCAAGTACAGTCTATTGAAGCAATATAGGCTAAGCCTTGGCTGACTTCTTCGACATAATCTTCAATAATTCTTTTAGTGCCCACATAGGCTTCGGTAAACAGTAGAGGATGGGCAATGTTGGCAATATCGTAGCTCAGGCCTTCGCGCAAAATATACATCAGGTCACGAGTGCGCTTTTGTTGTCGATAGCGTCGTAATTTACCCAGACGATGTGCGATCACTTCTGCATCAAAGTAGGGCGAACTGTTATCAAATTTCCATTCCTGTGCACCTGATTCTTCATCTATTTTCAGGGCAATATATTTCCATTCCTCATAGGACTCAGCCTGTTGCAGCTGCTGCTTGAGCTTTTTAATACGATAGGCCTGATGTGGATTAATATCCTGAGTAAAATCTTTAAACAGCATCTGCCTTTTCCCTATATTTATTCTTGATACAGCTCGTACCCAGAGCCAGAAAATGTGTACAAATTTTCTATCCTCTACAATAACGAAAATTCTCTACTTTAAGCAAATTATCATACTTTTCTGGCTTTGACTGTGAATTTTGCAATGCTACTATCTTAGGCATAATTTCAAATCTGTAATGTTAAATCATGGCGAAAATTGAGTTACCTGAGCATATTTTAAATACCCTTTCGACTGTTCTGCAGCAACTTCAGCAAAGTCTGCCCGAACTGAAACAAATTCCTGATTTTTCTGCCCATGCCTATAAGTGGCAACAGGGTGAACTCAAACCGATTCATCAGCTTAGACAGATGGAACTGGCCGATTTAAAAGGGATTGAGCGACAAAAAGAAAAAGTCATCCAGAACACGTTGCAGTTTTTAAACGGCTTACCTGCCAATGATGTCTTACTGACCGGTTCACGCGGTACGGGTAAATCCTCCATTGTTCGTGCCCTACTCACCGAGTATGCAGATCGAGGGTTACGATTAATTGAAATCGAACGGGATGATTTATCCGATCTGCCTCAAATTCAGCAACTCATTGCAGAGCGTCCAGAGAAGTTCATTGTCTACTGTGATGATCTGGCCTTTAATGCCGAAGATGAAAATTATCGCAGTTTAAAGAGTGTTCTGGATGGTTCTTTACAGTCCGGTTCCAGCAATTTTGTGATTTATGCGACCAGTAACCGTCGTCATTTATTACCCGAATTCATGCATGAAAATACGCCCGTTACCCGAGTTGATGTGCCGCAATATACTGAATTACATCCTCAGGAAGCGATTGAAGAAAAAATTTCACTGTCTGACCGCTTTGGTTTATGGCTGTCTTTCTATCCAATGGATCAGAACCTGTATTTGGAAATTGTCGAACATTACCTCAAAAAGGCAGGCATGGAACTCACGCCAGAAACCCGTGCTGAAGCCCTACGCTGGTGTCAGGCACGCGGTCAACGTTCAGGACGTGCTGCCTATCAGTTTTCCAAGCACTGGATTGGTTCAACCCAACTAAATGCCTCTTAAAAGTTTAAAAGCGACCGATTCAGGTCGCTTTTTTTATATAAATCGTTTATATAAAAATCAGATCAATCAAGAAAATAAAAAACATGGATGTCAGTGCAGTTCTCATGCAGCTTAAACCCTTACATATGCAGCAAGTTCATGACTGGCAGTGCAGTTTAAAAGCACGTCAAGACGAAGTGATTGAGACACTTAAGGCTGAACAGGTTCATATCGAGTCCTGGTTTTATCTGCAACTTCATGGTCAGGACTACCTGATTGCATATATGCGCGCCGACAACATTCAAAAAGCGCAAAATATTGCAAAACTCAGTACTTTCCCAATTGACCAAGTGCATAAACAGTTTAAAACTTCATGGCAGGCGATTTATCCCGCTGAATTGTTATTGGATGCTACAGCTACCTGATTTATTAGCACGGCTATTTAAAATAGTTTTGTAATAAAGACTTCTCCCCAATCAATAATAAAAAAAGCCCTGGAAATACAGGGCTTTTTTGACATCTCGAATTATTTTTTATCACCGATAATGGTAGACCATAGCAGGTCATCAATTTCACTGCCATTGAAATAAACAGTAGCCTTCAATGATTCAGGCTGGTTCTGTTTGACCTCAATTACCTGATCATCGCTGTCCTTAATTCTAAGCACGCCCTCTTTTGGCAAATGCTTATAGTTATTTAATACGGTTTCATCCATTTTAAATGGTGTCGTGGTATTAAAATCAAAACTGTAACGATAATCTGCCAGATCAGGCTGACCGATAATCGTACCACGACTGGTTAAGGTACGAATCCCATTACTGCCACTGCCATAATCATCGACCAAGCTGTAATTATAATTACGCACCTGCAGATATTCTTTGCTCTTTGTATCAAACGCGATTCCAGAAGTACCTGCCTGACCGGTCTCGGCGATACGCTGAAATTCCAACTGATCGATTTGATAAGATTCGGATTCACCCATTTCATTTTTAGTTTTACGATGCACAATTGTGCCAGAAATCAGGTAGTCGTCCTTGAGATTAAAATCCACAGTTGAGCCATAACGGACATTACTAAAGCTTAAAGTCGTCGTATCACCATTCACCGTCTGAGTAATGGTTGAGCCTTTACGATAAGTCTTGTCCAGAATAATACAGTTATTTTTATCCGTTTTTAATTTCAGGGTTTTGACCGAACTAGTGGTATTGACTTCCGAACAGATCAGATTTGGATATTTAATACTATTGATGCCCAGATTATAAATTTTGATGATACGTGCAGTACGCCCATAAGGATAATCTGCAAATACTTCTCCAATCATGTGACCTAGAGCAACATTATAGTCGGTATCATTACTGGTATTTCCGGAAATTTTATCTCGAATTTTGTCTACAATGTCCTGATCTTCAAGCAGGACAAATTCCTCTGAAAGCTCAGAGGAAATACTTTCTTTCGGAACATTTGGAGGTGTAGTGACAGTAGGACTGTCTGAGCTACTTCCCCCACCACCACAGGCACTCATTAAACCCGAGACAAGAGCGAGTCCAAAGATAGAAATCTGCTTTTTTATAAAATTTATTCCCTAAAATTTCTTTGCATTTTTATTTGGTGATCACTAAAGATTGGCCATCTCGAAACTGAACAGCTCAAATGCTATTTCTGCCGGTAATGTTTTTTCTTGGCAACCAGTTTTATCCTTAGATAGCGCTTTATTTTTAAACAAAGAAATTTTTGGTTCTGTAATTTTAATGTATATTTCAAACAACAATTATCATAAGAAATGAAGTGCTTATATGAAGCTCGCTCTTTACCAGAGTCACTTTTCAACACGATTAAAGCGCATTTAATTAGGTCAATTTACTTTGCAACAAAGCTTATAAAATTTGTAATGGTTAAGTTAAAGATGGATTAAATTTTCTTTTTATGGAGAATCATGTTCAACTTTTATACAGAGTCATGAAAGAGAATATTGAAAGATAGGATGACTTTAGAGCATATAAAATGATCATTTTCATGATATGAAATACTTAATTATTTACAGAAGATTTAAAGCGTCGATTATTTTAGATTGGTCACGGATTCACTGAATTTTTTCCGACGCTTATATTCAAACATGTTCTGATCCGCTTGTGCGAGCGCTGCAAATAAACCATGACCAGGATGACGCATCGCCATACCAATCGCTGCGCCAATGTTTGCTGCTGCAAAGGCATTAATTAAACGATCCACTAAACTTTCAGTACCCGTTTCATCATTTTCCACGCTAAGAATCACAAACTCATCACCACCCAAACGAGCAACAATATCATTGATCCGTACATTATCTCGTAATATTTGCGCTGCATTTTGAATCAGTTTGTCACCTTCATCATGACCTAAATTATCATTCACTTTTTTTAGGTCATTCAGGTCAATAAATAATACAGCGGCGGGATGACCATATTGCTTGCAACGCTCTTCTTCTGCTCGCAGCAGTTTTTCCCAAGCGCGACGATTATATAGCCCGGTCAATTCATCTTTACTGGCTTCTTCCTGCAATAATTCATGCTGTCTCATCTGCTCACTCTGACGTAATTCTGCCTGCAAGATCGAACTGAGTAATTGTCCCAACAACTCGACCAGTTGTATATCTTGCACAATAGCTTCTGATTTGGTTTCTGGATCAATCGCACAGAGCGTTCCAAACAAACTGCCATCTTCTTTAAGGAGTGGCTGACCAATATAAGATTTTATACAGACCTGCTGATTAATCGGCGCTGTGGCGTATAAAGGAATTTCTTCAGAGCGGGGGGCAATTCTCGGGGCCTTACCTGCGACCATATGAGAACAAAAAGAATCAGCCCACTGAAACACTTGACCGGGTCGTATATCATAACCATGATCTTCACTTTGCAGTACAATCCAGTCTTGGCCTTCTACCCGGGTGATCATCCATAAATTAAAGCCAAAATGCTGATGCAAAAACTTTAACACCGCCTCTCCAGCATCCTGAAAACTTTTGAAATTTATATTTTCCATTCGAGATTGCCTCTGCTGCAAACCTGTAAAAATATGCATGATATCAACTTAAGCTATTAAACTATTTTTCCAGTTTCAATAGAATATAAGAGTTCTAAATACAGCTATAAAACTATATATTTACAACATACCGTTGCTATAAGTTTTCATTTAAAAATTCACAATAAAAAAGAGGCCTAAGCCTCTTTTCTTCAAGCCTGAAATCTATGCCTCAGTCGGATTAGTCAGTTCCGTCATTGGCCAACGTGGAGTTGTCGTCACAGCCAAGCCATCATGCTGCCCTGCTTTTAAACGCTGATAGCCCGCAAAAGCAATCATTGCACCATTGTCTGTACAGAGTGCAGGTTCAGCATAATAAACAGATGCACGGATCTTGGCTAAATCTGCTTCTAAACGCTCACGTAAACGCTTATTGGCACTGACACCGCCCGCAATCACCAGACGTTTAAGCCCCGTTTGCTTCAATGCTTTCACCGACTTTTTCACCAGAGTATCGACAATGGCTTCCTGAAAACTGGCAGCGATGTCGGCATCGCGGTTTTCATCACCCAGTTTTTTCATCTGTACAGAAACTGCCGTTTTTAGACCACTGAATGAGAATTCCAGACCTTGATGCAGCATTGGGCGTGGGAATGCAAATGCATTTGGATCGCCCTGTTCCGCCAATTTAGAGATATTCGGACCGCCCGGATATGGCAAGCCCATCATTTTCGCGACTTTATCAAAGGCTTCGCCTGCCGCATCATCAATGGATTCACCGAGCAATTCATACTGGCCAATGCCATAAGCAGCCATGAGCTGAGAATGTCCACCCGATACCAATAATGCAACAAATGGAAACTCAGGCGGAGTTTCTGACAACAAAGGTGCCAGCATATGACCTTCCATATGATGCACACCAATTGCGGGTTTATTCAGTGCAAAGGCCAAAGTACGACCAAACAATGCGCCTGTCATGAGTGCGCCCATCAGACCCGGGCCACGGGTATATGCGACTGCATCAATTTCTGATTTTTTCACGCCGCTCTGTTCAAGCAGCTCATTGATGAGTGGAATCAGTTTACGCACATGATCACGTGACGCCAGCTCTGGAACTACACCGCCATATTCTGCATGCAGTTTAATCTGGCTATAAAGCACCTGTCCGCGCAAACCCAACTCGCTGTCATACAGCGCAAGTCCTGTTTCATCACACGACGTTTCCAAGCCTAAAACGATCATTAAACTGCCTATAACCTGTATCAATTCTATTGCAGCAACTATTATAGACTTGTGGTATGAGATGTAAATGAGTAAAATACTGACCTTCACTTGTGATTGAGGGCAATTCAGCCCGAGATCTTACCCTAACTGATATGAGGATTCTTCATGCCACAAGTTAAATTGAAAGAAGGCGAACCAGTAGACGTAGCTATCCGTCGTTTCAAACGTTCATGCGAAAAAGCGGGTGTTCTTGCTGACGTACGTAAGCGTGAATTCTACGAGAAACCAACTCAAGAACGTAAGCGCAAAAAAGCTGCTGCTGTTAAACGCTACCAAAAGAAATTGGCGCGTGAATCAGTACGTACGACTCGCCTTTACTAAGATTAATTTGTGATTGATTGCCTGGAATAAATAATGATGACTTTAAAAGACCAAATCACGGATGTTTTGAAAGCAACAATGCGTGCCAAAGAAATGTCCAAGCTGACGGTCATTCGTAGTCTACAGGCAGCAATTAAGCAAATCGAAGTCGATGAACGCAAAGAACTTGACGACGCTCAGGTTCTTGCGGTCATTGAAAAACAAATTAAACAACGTAAAGAATCGGTTAAAGCCTTTACAGGCGCTGGCCGAGATGATTTAGCTAGTAAGGAACAAGCCGAAATTGAGATTTTATCTCAGTTTCTACCAGAAGCTATGACTGAGGAAGAACTTGATTCCATGATTGCGCAAGCTATTGCAGCGCAACAAGCTACTAGCATGAAAGATATGGGTAAGGTGATGAATTCTCTGCGTCCGCTCATAGCCGGGCGCGCCGATCCTGCACAAGTTTCCGCCAAAATCAAAGCGCAACTTGCTTAATCCCTACTTTCTAGCATTTCCTCTTTAACGTTGAACTGCCTTTAATCAAAGACAGTTCCTGACGTATTCTTATTGCAAATTACAATCGACCTGATAACGCTTAAGTAATTGCATCTCTTTAGACGATTTCACTTCTACAATTACATCCTGTTTACTCATATTTTGAAACTTACGATCCAGATAAGCACGATTCTGGTCAGCGGCTTGATATAAACGATCAACATAGCGTCCTACAATTCCACAAAATTTTGCATTCTGCTCAGGACTAAATCCCTGTTGCTGCGGATTTAACCCACTTAAAAATTGACGCGATTCCTTTTTATAATCTGAATTAATTCGCTCTATCGCTTCTATATATTCAACTGCACTCGCAGCAAAAATCCCATAACTCCACCCCAGTAGACACACACCCAATAGTATTTTTTTCATATTATGCTTCAGTTTGATTCACGCTGATCTTTCAAAAAGATTGTAGCCTGATTGAATATATTCTTGCTATATCATCCTGATACAAAAACTTAAAACCCAGTGCAACCTTAAATCTTGTATTGATGTGCCTGCTGCATCTGTTTCAGACGCTGGCGAATGGTGGACGATAAAGATTGATTGTTTTTCACGCTACGCTGGGCATGTAATAAGGATTTGATCGCAGTTTCTTCATATCCCGACCAATATTCTACTTCTGCACGATAGCGCAGTACATTAGCAGCCTTGATCGGCGAATCTGGCTCTGCATTGGCAGCCAGTTGCATCAGTCGCCAGCCACTCACATCACGTGAATTGGCATTTAAAAATCGCTGCACTAAAACTTTTGCTTTATCGGGTTGCTTGGCACGAATCAACACTTCTGCATATTTATAATTGAGCGCTCGATTCTCTGGCATGATCCGCGCTGCTGACGCTACACTTTTCAAAGCTGCATCAAGCTGGTTCTGGGCTAAATAAATATCAGTCTGGAATAAAACCTGTAAAGGATGCTTCTGGTTATGCTTTTTTGCTCGATCTAAAGTGGCCTGCGCGGCCTGGAAATCACTTTGCTGTATTCGATAGGCAGTTAAGGCAAGCTGGCCTGCAAAATTATTTTGCCGGTCCATCAGGATAAGCTGCTCTGCATTGGTCTGACCAGACAATACCCTGCTATACCACTTGATAATGTCAAAGTCTTGGTCATTGAGACTGCGTTTCACCGCAGGAAGCTGGTTGGCACGTAAACGTGCTTCACTCATACGCTCGGTGGTGAGTGGATGAGTGAACCAGAAATCCGGCAGAAAGCTTAAGCGGCTGGTCGAGCGATGCATGACCTCAAAGAAATCTGCCATACTATGCGGGTTATAACCGGAACGATACATATATTGCATACCAATCCGGTCTGCCTCACGCTCCTGATTACGGCTATAGGTAAGCTGTTTATCCAGAAGTGCTGCCTGTGAACCCATCATGACCGCTGTGCCGACATCGCCATCTGCCTGAGAAGCGACCAAAGCACCGACGAGAATTCCGGCTAGCGCCAGTAAACCTTGCCCTTTAAATGCATCCTGAGAGCGACTGTAATGACGTTGTGTGACATGTGCAATTTCATGCGCCATCACTCCTGCCACTTCATCCATGTTTCGGGCTGAATTAATCAGACCCGCATTAAGTGCAAAGAGGCCACCCGGTACGGCGAAAGCATTAATTTGGGGATCATTAATGACCAGCAAACCGATCGGCTGTTGCAATTGAGTCTGACTCAGGATATGAGAAAATACTGAAAGCAACTGATCTTCAAGCCATGGATTTTGCAGGACCGGCATTTGTTTATGCACTTCACGATAGACTTTTTCACCGATCATTTTTTCTTTTTGTTGATCGAGTAAGCCGACGCCTGTACCAATATCAGGCACAGAAAATTGTACATTTACTTGATTAAAATCATGGTTAGAGCCGTGCCCTGCTACCATATACAGACTTAAGCCACACGCCAGCGCCAATCGTTTCAATGAAAAATCTCTAATCCTGCCGATCTAATTTATCTTGAATATAGCATTGAACAATGAGCAGAGACGCAAGAAAATGTTATTTTTTAATACCATTTAAACGACGAATCAGATGCATTTTAAAATTCCGGATTGACCACATAACGGGGCACTCGTCCTTCCAAGGCATCAACAAGATTCTGATAAGCCAGTTCTGCCATTTTTTTACGGGTGGCTGCAGTGGCCGAACCCACATGTGGCAATGTAACCACATTATCCAACTGGAATAATTCCGATTCCTTTAACGGCTCTTTCTGATACACATCCAGACCGGCAGCAAAAACCTGCTTGGCTTTTAAAGCTGAAATTAATGCCTGTTCATCAATGACCGAGCCACGTGAAATATTGACCAATACTGCATGGGATTGCATTTTAGCCAATTCCGCTGTCGCAATCAGCGCCTTAGAATCCGCATTCAAATCTACTGCAACGACCACAAAGTCAGAACGCTGTAACAGTTCCTCAAGCTGGCAATATTTCGCATTCAACCCTTGAGCAAGTTCTGGTTTTTCCCGACGATTATGATACAGAATATTCATATTAAAACCGTAAAAACCACGACGTGCGATTGCAGCTCCAATATGACCGAGACCAATAATTCCGAGGGTTTTTCCAAAAATATCCATACCAAATTGTGCTTCGCCCACGGTACGCTGCCATTGTCCCTGCTTGGTCCATTGATCCAGGTAAGCCACTTTGCGTGCTGCTGACATCAGTAAAGTGAAAGCCAGGTCAGCAGTGGTTTCAGTCAGTACATGCGGCGTATGACTGAGATAAATTTTCTTTTCATTTAAATAATCCAGTTCATAGTTGTCATAACCGACACTGACACTGGAGATAATTTTTAACCGGGTGGCACTGGCCAGATTATCGCGATTCAACAAGCGCCCTGCGCCAATCATGCCATCAGCATCCTGAACCTGCTGCAAAAGCTGTTGATTCACATCGCCTAGCTTCGGTTGTATATAACTAACCTGATAATTTTGTTCCAGCTTGTTTTGAATATCAGTATCAATTTGACTAAATACAACCACTTTTTGTTTCATCTATTTTTATTCCACAGCAAGATTATCCCAGACTGGCAGTCCTATTTTGCATAAACTGCCATAAACGTTTTTTTAGAATCGGCTGATCCAGCATTTCTTGTAAAGATGCCAACTGGATCATTTTCGTATTTGATATATGCGCTACAGGCCCGAGGAAAATAATATTTTTCTCTGCACTCATTCCATCCAGAAAACCCTGAATATAGGATTCTACACCACGTCCATCCTGAACATTGGCCCAGGGAAATGGCCAGTTCAGTTCATGAAACTCACCTGGGACTGCACGCTGGATATTGCCCCATAAATTCTGGGTGTCTTCGGTCATTGCAGTTGCATCAATCACGATACTGCAATGTGCCAGACTTAAAGCCTGCAAACTGAATGGCGGGATCTGTACGATTTCACGCTGTTCCTGAACAGGTGCAATGTGAGTCGGTGCCGCAGGTGGTGTATCAACCTTAAGCGTAACAATTGGCTCTAGCTCAGGAATCGGTATATCAGCCAACGCCTCTATTGAAGAAGGCTGAGGCAAGATGATATCGGTGTGAAATTCAGGTGCAGCCTGATCACGCCAGATCGAAACCTGGTGTGGCGGACATGCGCTGTCCCTAGGAATCCAGAGATCGATCCCTAATGTTGCCAGTATGTCACGCTGATGCCCAATCATCTTTTCATCATCACCAATTTCAGGCTGAACATTTTAGCCGGATTGCCTGTGCTTTGCCGAACTTTTTCAGCTTTTCTTTTTTATCCTGATGGATTCTAGTACAAAGTTTAGCTGCATGTTAAAAACCGTGTTTTTAATACACAATTAAACCATTCCTGCTGTTATAACAGATTCTGGCTAAAGCTGCGCGTTCTCATTTATTTTCTATAAAATGGTTAAACTGTTCTTCTTTAACATTTGCTGAACGACCTGCTCTGCTTCAAAACCCAAGCGCCAATACAACAGCTCCATCACATCCAGCTCATCCTGAGTCACGATACGGTCACTCCACAAACAGGCTTCTGCAATACCTAAAATACTGAGGCGATCACGTAATAACAGCCCCGCAATATCATTCAGAATTTCTGCAAGATCAATCGGCTCATCAGAAATTTCATTGTATAAGTCCAGTTCCTGAGCGGTCAGAATCCGGTTTAAAATCCGCTCCCGCACCTCAAGCTGGTTGCCGCTATTAATCTGCTGTACATGCAGCAAGGCGTCGATCAAACGCACAATCTGTGGCTTGACCTCATCGAGTGCTGTAGGCGTATGTGCAGGAAGCAAATTCAGTTCGTATTTCACACATTCCAGTAATAATGCATCCAACAGGCCAATTTCGCCATCTTCCTGAATAATCCGTGCCAGCTTCATCAAAAACTGGCGTGCAACAGTTGTCGGCATGCCACCAATATTGTTACAAGCTTGCTGGAAAATCGAGATATGCACCCGCCCGTCCAGATTGAGCAATGAATCTACAATGGCACGGCTAACTTCAGCCTCAGTCGGAATAAATTCACGATATTGACGGATCATTAAAATGGCGACCATCACTTCACGAGAACCAGTTGCGGTTTGTAATGCACGCTCAATCAGTTCCGGACGTGGCATCTTGAGCCGAAGTTCCGGATTCAGTGGTTTGATCGCATCTTTAATCGCAAAACTGATCGGAGACAGCCGCAATAATGGCAAAGGCTGTGGCGAGCTCCAGCTCATTGCAGTTTCAGGCACCACTTCTTCTAAAGAACGGAACAAACTAAACAAAGGCTGATTTTTGAGTTTTTTCAGATTCTCAAGCTGTAAGTCCTGAATCAAGGCAGGGTTTAATTCATAAATCCGCTGATTGATATGGGGATGAATATTCAGCCAGTTTTGTGGGCTCAAGGAATTGGCAAAGCACATATGTGAAATGGATTCAGCATATTCACTATAAATCTGGGAGCCAGAATGATGCACATGGATTCTGAGTAAAGTCTGAATATTGGCATCATTTTGAATCAGGCGACGGGTCTTCCGATCATTTTTATAGGTCCGACCACCCAGTGAAATATATTTAATAAAACGGGAAATCAAAACACCCAAACTACCAATCAGCCAGATCACCGCACCGACTGCAACATAGAAAGTTTCAAACTTATTTTCACGCGGACTACCCGCTCGATAAAAACCGGACTTGGCAATCTTACTGCCACACTGACTAAACGTGGTTAAACTGCTATACAGGATTTTCAGGCGGGTATTTTCCGCAGCTTCACCAGAGAGAATTTTATTGAATTCATGGCTGAGCAAGCCATACAGCTCGACTTTATCCAGTGTTTGTATCGCACCCCAAGTCAGGATAATTGCGGTATCCCGCGGACTAAAACCTGCCGTCAATGCATTGACACCAACTTCATCGGGCAGCACATATACCGCCGGAACATCAATCAGAAAAGTCTCTGCCAGCTGCTGGTTAATGTGCAGTGCAGCACTTTCTTCTGGAATACTGTCCATCGGACTCAACCGACGCGCACCCAACTGCTTCGCCAGTGAATAACCACCATTCCGAAAAATATAAAACTCGTAGATGACCGAGATCATCATGGCACATAATAGCAAAGCAATCAGGTAAGGACTCAGCGCATGCCAGAAGATTGACTGGCTAGGATCAGTATAAAAGACAAAGAGACCAACAACGGTATTAATAATAAAAATAGTCAACAGAATTGCAATCAGGCAAAAACTTACAGGCAGTACTATATTTTTGTTTTTTATAAAATCGTATCCTACGTTTCGCAATGCAGAATCCTAAAATGATGATTTTCAATGGGCTCATCATAAAACAAAAAAGCGGGAAATTCCCGCTTTTTCATGATGATTTTAACTACTTAGACTTCGCGTACGCCAGTCAAATCCACTGAAGCTGCATCAATATTGACATCAATATAATTGCTTTCTTTCATGGCACTGTCACTACGTTTTTGCTGAAGATCATCCAGATATTGCGCATCAATACCGCCCGAAACATAGATGCCATCAAACACTGAACAATCAAAGTCTTTGACATCCGGTACTTTGGTGGTTCTTACCGCATCTTTCAAATCTTCCAGATCTTGGAAAATCAGACGGTCAGCACCAATAATTTCACGGATTTCTTCTACGCTACGTTCCGATGCAATCAGCTCAGATTTCGCCGGCATATCAATACCGTAAACGTTTGGATATTTCACCATCGGTGCTGCAGACGCAAAGAATACTTTTTTCGCGCCAGAATCACGAGCCATCTGGATAATTTCATTACAGGTCGTACCACGGACAATCGAGTCATCCACCAACAGTACGTTTTTACCTTTAAACTCAAGCTCAACCGGGTTGAGTTTCTGACGTACCGATTTTTTACGCAGCTGCTGTCCCGGCATAATAAAGGTACGGCCGATATAGCGGTTTTTCATGAAACCTTCACGGAATTTCACACCCAGCATATTGGCAAGTTCTAGCGCTGAAGTACGTGAAGTATCCGGAATCGGAATCACCACATCAATATCATGCTCTTCACCCCACTCACGCAGAATTTTTTGCGCCAGTTTCTCACCCATTTTTAAACGTGCTTTATACACCGAGATTCCATCAATAATGGCATCTGGACGGGCAAAATAAACGTATTCAAAAATACAAGGACGGTATTCAGCATTCGCCGCACATTGCTTGGTAAAAAAATTACCTTCTAAATCAATAAATACCGCTTCACCAGGCAAAATATCACGCTCAACTTTAAAGCCCAGCGCAGTAATCGCAACAGATTCAGAAGCAATAATATATTCCATACCCTGTTCAGTTTCACGTGAACCATAGATCAATGGACGAATACCATTTGGATCACGGAAGCCCACCAGACCCTGACCGGTAATCATCGCCACGACGCCATAAGCACCTTTACAACGCTCATGCACACGCGTCACCGCATGGAAAATATCTTCTGACGTTGGCACCAATTTGCCATGTTTTTGCAATTCATGCGCAAACACGTTTAACAGAACTTCTGAATCAGAATCAGTGTTCATATGACGCAAGTCAGTTTTGAACAGGTCATCATGAATTTCTTCGGCATTGGTCAGGTTACCGTTATGTGCCAAGGTAATCCCATACGGCGAGTTCACGTAAAACGGCTGTGCTTCTGCACTGCTCGATGAACCGGCTGTTGGATAACGCACATGACCAATACCGTAATTTCCTTTCAAAGCACGCATATGACGGGTATGGAATACATCACGTACCATACCATTGTCTTTGCGCAGGAATAAACGTCCTTCATCACATGTCACGATCCCAGCTGCATCTTGTCCACGATGTTGTAACATCGTTAATGCATCAAACAACATTTGGTTAACGGGTGATTTACCAGCTATACCAACTACTCCACACATAGCAACCTCGCAGACAAGCTAGGATTAATAAAAAGGATTATTTGTAGACTCATCTGCAGCTCCAGATTTGGACGATGTTTCAGATGATGAAGCTGAAGGTTTCGATGTCCCTTCAGGCTTGATATGTTGTAATGCGCCATTCGCGGCTTCTTTCGAGATTTGAGTCGCCCAAGGCGCATAAGGCAATAAGGCTTGAATAAACTTGGACTGTTTCCAGTGAGGTGAGCTTTCTACCCACGGGCCAATTCCCTGCATGGTAATCAGGACAATCAGCAGACCTTTCAGGCTACCAAAGACACCACCTGCCAGACGGTTGAGGGGACCCAGCTTAAGACTCTTTAAAATACGGTTCAACAGTGCAGTAACGATCCAGGTCAGAACTACAATCAGCAGGACGATAAAGGCGAAGGCCGCAATCTTTTGTACAACTGGATCTGTACTCAGAGCAACCATAGACGGCGCAAGTAGCGTTGAATATTTTGCCGCAACAATCAGGGCAAAGATCCATCCCACTAAGTTCGCAAAGGCTTTAATAAATCCTTGACGCAAACCGTTGAGCCCTCCAATGAGCAAGATAATCAGTAGAAAGATATCAATGGCATTCATAGGATTTAAAGTGCGTCTACACAATCTTTTACAAGTTTAGGTCCAGTATAAATGAGGCCACTATAAACCTGTACAAGGCTGGCGCCTGCCTGTTTTTTGGCAACAGCATCTGCACCTGAAAGAATACCACCCACACCAATCAATGGAATTTGTCCTTTTAATACCGCAGCAAATGCAGCCAGACATGCGGTACTTTTCTCAAATACCGGCGCGCCAGACAAACCGCCCGCTTCTTCTGCATGCTCCAGACCCTCTACACCTTCACGTGACAGTGTGGTATTGGTCACGATCAGACCATCGATCTTGAATTGCAATAACTGTTTGGCAATAAAGGCAATATCGCTGTTATCCAGATCAGGCGCCACTTTCAGTACCAAAGGTACATAATGCTGGTATTCCTGAGCCAATTCAAGCTGACGCTTCTTCAATGTTTCCAGCAGTTCGGTGAGTGCATCACCACTTTGCAGGCTGCGCAGGTTTTTGGTATTGGGAGAAGAAATATTGACGGTAATATAAGAAGCATAATTATAGACTTTTTCTAAACAGATGAGGTAATCATCTACTGCTTTTTCTACCGGAGTATCAGCGTTTTTACCGATATTAATACCGAGAATGCCTTTGAATTTGGCCGCTTTGACATTTTCAACCAGCTGATCCACGCCATCATTGTTAAAGCCCATACGGTTAATAATGGCTTTGGCCTGTGGCAAACGAAATAAACGCGGATGAGGATTGCCGGCTTGCGGTCTCGGGGTAATGGTACCAATTTCAATAAAACCAAAACCTTGACCGGCAAGGGCGTCAATATAGGCACCATTTTTGTCCAAACCTGCCGCAAGACCTACCGGATTGGGAAATTCGATTCCCATACAGGTCACAGGTTTCGCAGCAACATTTTGACGCATCAAGCCCATTTTATGGGATGATTTCAATAGTGATAATGTCAGCTCATGTGCACGCTCTGGTGCTAAAGAAAACAACAAAGGGCGGGCTAGAGAATACAACATATCCAGAAAAGTCTACTGCTTTTTAAGTCGGCATATTATAGGCATAGGCTGACAAAAAAACCATGCTTTGCAAATCTTTATTTTTACCGTTTATTGTATGGTCGCCGTTAATTTAATCTGTCCTGCCTCATTATTTAGTTCCATTTTCTCGATACTTAGCCCCATTTGCGCCAGTTGAGTCAGGAAATTTGCCAGTACTGCATAATTTTCATGCATGACCGCCAATTGAATTTTTCCTTCCATTTGCTGGGAAGCCACCGACAATCCTTGCTGCTGTGCGACCCGCTGTACTTTTTCTGCAGCATCCAGTTGCGTATCCCCAGCGGGTTTCATGGTCACTGCATTACTTTGCATCCAGACAATGGTATCTTTCAGCTGATTTAAGCGTTTTTGCTGGGTATCTGCCGCCTGATGCATATACCAGAGTGCAGAACCGACTGCCGCCACAATCACAAAAACAGTGGTAAAAATCACCATTACCCGTTCACGTACCGACAGGCTGTCCAAATAATCGCTCAGTTTTTCAAAAGACTGATCCATACGATTTTGTAGCGCTTCAAGGCCTTTCATTATTGAATCCTCACCAGTCCGATCGCAGCTGTTCCGCTGGCCTGAATATTCCCCAGCTCCACCTTAAAGCCTTGCTGGCTCAATTGCGTGGTCAGTGCATTTAACGTTTCTGATGAATTAGCCTTAAGCTCCATACTTAGCACAGAAGTATCATAATTTACCCGTTGTGCCACAATCTGATTTTGCATCAAGACAGGCCCCACCCGACTAATCAGCTGCAATGCGTGTGTATCTGCAATCTGGCTTTGACGCAACTGCCCTTCAAACTGACTTTTGATATTCTGCTCAGTGACCGGATAATTTTGTCCAAACCAGTATTTAAACTGGTCAATGGCTTGCGCGGCGGTCTGATTCGCCACTTTCTTATATTGATACCAGCGCACAGCATCATAACTAAACTGCAATACCAAAATACCCAGAAAAACCGCCGCGCAGGCTTTCCAGTAACCAGAAATAGCGCCATCGGATTTTGCTTTAGGCAAGACATTAAACGGATGCTGTTTCGGTTTTTTCAGTACAGGAATACCATATTGAAAAGATTCCATTTGCCCCTGAGTGATGAGTGCTTCAAGACTACGCAACTGTTCCTGATTCAGATTGCTCACCTTATAGCTGAGATCCTTGGGCTGATAATCCAGATAAAGACTCAGATCATCTAGCGACTGGCCGATATATTCCGACTCGCGCACCAGCAAACGTCCACCGATTTGCGCAATCACACGCTGATTGGCATCAGGAACAGGCAGCACCAAAAAGTCCGGTAACAAAGCTGCCAGCTTGACTGGGATCAAGTTTAGCGCGTGTTGCAAGGTCTCAAGCGTTGAATTCGCAATCCCCATAATGCTGATCTGATCCGGCTGCTGAAAATGATGCAGCACTTTCATGGCATCTACCGGCAGCACCACGTATTCTTCAAGCAAATATTTAATGCCATCATTACCCATTTTCTTATATTGGCTCTTGGGCAAGGTCTGCTGCAAAATTTGCACATGACGGCTCGGGAAAAATACTACTGCCTCTTCGCCATGATGAGCCTGTATATCCTGAATCAGCTGCTCAAGTGTGTCCGCAGTGTTCCAGAATTCCCCAGTTGACCATTGCCAAACCCCATTGGCTTCTGGCATCCATAAATACAACATCAATTGTGTTCTGCCATTTTAATTAATTTTTTATAGTGTAGGAATAAAGCTTTTTATCTGTGTGGATAAGCCAGGGGCAATCACCGCCTGATCATAAATACGTGCTTCTGCCAATGCATAGGGATGAAAAGATTCAGCCAGCAGAATGGAAGACATATGGGCCACCACATTCATATGACACACCACTGCAATCGACTCATAAGGCAGTTGCGATAACCATTCCACTGCGACTTTGGCATCATCATCCGGTTTGATCGTATTACAGATCACCACCGGCACATCTTTAAAATACTGCTGCAAATGTGCCAGAGTTTCCTGTGCACGCAATAACGGACTGACCACAAAGACTTCAGGCTTAATCAGATCCTTTAAGAACTGTGAAGTCTGCTCAGCCTGTTGATGACCACGCTCCGTTAAAGGTCGCTTGGTATCATTACCATTGATCGGTGGCGCGGCCTCGCCATGTCGAACTAAAGTCAGTTGCATTTGATTTCCTTATATTCTTTTGCCTGCATGATATATAGCGGATATGACATTTCGCAGACAGTCCCTGTGTTATAGATCAGACTTGATGATGTGGCAAGACAAATTCAACATCACTTCGATGACCGTTTTTCATCAATGACAAGGCAATATTGAGTGGTGGCGCACCTTCAAAAATCACATCATACAAGGCCGAGGTAATCGGCATATACACATCGAGTTCTTCCGAACGTGCCTTGACCTGCACAATAGTATTAATCCCTTCTGCCGTTTGCCCCAATTCAGTCGTTGCCTGCTCCAAAGTTTTACCTTTGCCAAGTGCATAACCCACCTGATAATTACGGCTAAGCGGACTGCTACAGGTTGCGAACAAATCACCCACACCTGAAAGCCCAAGAAAGGTCAGCGGATTAGCACCGAGTTTCACCGCAAAACGGCTCATTTCGGCCAAGGCACGGGTCAGGATCATACTCTTGGTATTTTCACCCACGTTATACGCAGCGGCCATACCCATTGCGACAGCATAAATATTTTTTAATGCACCACCGAGCTCTACGCCATGCACATCATCACTGGCAAATACGCGGAACAAAGCACTATGTAGAGCTTGTTGTACCGCATAACGCACCAGCTCGGATTGGCTGGCAATCACGGTTCCTGCTGGCTGTCCTGCCACAATTTCTTTGGCCAGATTCGGTCCTGATAACACACCATAAGGCACTTCAGGCAACACTTCGCGAATAATATCGCTCATGAAACTAAAGGTTTTGGCTTCAATGCCCTTGGTCAGCGAGATCACGGCTTGTGACGTAATAAAAGGTTTGATTTGCTGCAAGACATCCCGGAAAGAATGACTTGGAATGGCGACTAAAACAATATCGCGATCACGTACAGCCTGTTCTAGGTTTGACACCGCTAACAGATTTTCTTCTAACTTAAAATCTGGCAAATAGCGTTTATTAATATGCGTGGCATTAATATCTGCCGCAACTGCTTCATCACGAATCCAGATCATGGTATTACAACCATTACGCACAGCAGTATTGGCCATTGCAGTACCGAAGCTGCCCCCACCCAATACCGTGACTCTTAAAGCTGTCTTATGATCAACTGCAACCGGCTCTACCAGTTTTGAAAAATTTAATTCTGACATCTTATTTTTTAATATCCTGTTATACCGTGCCAACTAGCTGTTCTGGTTCCAGTAACTTACAAAATCACCGGTTCGAATCTCTGCGCGTGCTGGAATTGCTTTTGCGGCAGTGCCAATATAAATAATACCTGAGACCAGATCGTCTTTTGAAATTCCCAATGCCTGCTTAAACAGGCTAGACTCGACTACAGCCCCACTACGCCACATGGTCGAGAAACCCTGAACCTGAAGTGACAATAGAAAATTCTGTATGGCTGCGCCCGAACTGAGAATTTGTTCAAAATGCGGAACTTTAGGATGATCCTGCAAACGCGTTAAGGCAAGTACCAGTAAAGGCGCACGAAATGGATGATTCTTGACCCGCTCAATCTGCGCTGTTTCAGTTTCACCCAAATCGATGAGCGCCTGCGACAGCAATTCTCCAAAGGCTTCACGTTGGTCATCAGGAATCACAACAAATGTGGTAGGCTTGAGTCGATGATGATCGGGTGCAGTTAATGCTGCCTGAAAGGCTTTTTCCAGCTGTTCTGCATTGGGTGCCAGTGCCAGCAGATGACCAATCGATTGCCGTTGGTGAATATTTTGATGAACGATGTCAATCGCAGATTCCGTCATTGCCTTGTATATCTACACTTAAAAACCATACTCAAGATTAGCATATTCAAAGAAAAATACGCTAGAAACTTCATAGCGATTCAGCACGCTGATCACCACTTGAAAATAAACTTGTTTGGTTTTTCAATCCTGTACTGCTCTATTATTCACCTAAGTCACATAGAGCTATACCAAAAATTGCCAAACCTATACAACAGCTACAAAATCTGCGCTGCTTGCTGTGTTGAAATATTCAGCATCCTATTTACTCGAGATTTCATGATGAAAAAAACAATCGCTTTCAGCGGATTAGCTATTTCCGCATTATTGCTTACTGCTTGTGCCTCAAACCCGACTGCATTGGCAGTGCAAAAGGAAAATAATCAGTATGAAGTGACCGGATTAGGTAAAAATCAACTGACCTCGAAAAACAACGCGATTACTGCGGCCAATAAAGCCTGTGGCTCTCGATCAACCCCAATTATTGTGGATGAAAAGACAGCTTATAACGGCGCTTTAAAAGGCGTGGTCGATGAACAAACAGGTCAGATGATTCAGGCAGCGGCTACCGTTCTCGGGAATATCGCAGGTACCAATACCGGTTTAAACCAGAATGATGATTATCAGACGGTGCTTACATTTCGCTGTCAGGCCAAATAAGCCTTAAACCACAGCGCAATAAAAAACCGCTCTTCAAGAGCGGTTTTTCTATGGTCTGGATTAGCAGTAACCTTCCAGGCGGGTCAAAGGCAATTTTTGCCCAATGGCTTTTTCAATTTCTGGCAGATAGAACGCATCATCTTCTGCAAGGAAACTGATACTCACACCACTGGTTCCCGCACGACCGGTACGGCCAATACGATGCACATAATCATCCGACTGTTCCGGCAAGGTGAAGTTCACTACATGCGATACACCATCAACATGGATGCCACGACCTGCAACATCTGTTGCAATCATGATGTTATGTTTACCATTTTTGAACTGGTCCAGCATTTTCAGGCGTTTGTCCTGAGCAATTTCGCCCGACAACATCACCACCTTATAACCATCACGTTTTAAATGATCATAAAGTTTGCGCACCTGATCACGACGGTTGGCAAAAATCATGACTTTTTCAATCGGCTCATCACGCAGAATTTCTTGCAACAATTTATATTTGTCCGCCTTGGCGACCATATAAACCCGTTGTTCGACATCGGCATTGGTTTTCTTTTCCGGTTCAATTTCAACTGTGACCGGTTCAAATAACCATTGTTGTGCAAGATTCAGCACATCGTAGCTGAAAGTTGCAGAGAACATTAAAGTCTGACGTTGTTCTTTACGCGGCGAGAAACGCACAATGCGCTTTACTGAAGGAATAAAGCCCATATCTAGTAAGCGGTCGGCTTCATCAATGACCAAAAATTCAATCTGATCCAGCCAGACTTCTTTTTGTTCTACAAAATCGATCAAACGACCCGGTGTAGCCACCATAATATCGACAGGCGCTTTATTAAGCTGGTTCTTTTGCTTGTCAAAATCCACACCACCCAGCAAGGTCACCACATTGAGACCAGCATATTTCGCCAGATCCTGTGCATCGCTTTCGATCTGTAACGCCAGTTCACGGGTCGGTGCCAAAATCAGCGCACGTGGCTCACCACGATAGCGTTGTTCCTGAATCGGATTATTTAAGAGATCATTCATGATACTAATTAAAAAGGCAGCAGTTTTGCCTGTACCTGTCTGTGCACGGCCAATGGCATCATGTCCTGCCAGCGTGAATTTCAAAACCTTCTGCTGGATAGGCGTCATGGTGGTAAAGCCTAAAGCATCAATCGCTTTTTTTAGATTGGGATGTAAATTTAAGGTTTCAAAACCAGATGACATAAAGCGGTGCTCTAATTGGGTAATCACTAAGATAGGGATAGTATAAACAAAAAACGCCCCAAGTTATATTGGAGCGTTTTCTTTTTAGCTTAATCCGAAGATTAGTCTAATGGTTGAACTTCTTCAGCTTGAAAGCCTTTTTGGCCTTTAACAACACTGAATTCAACACGTTGGCCGTCACGAAGTGAACGGTGACCGTCACCTTGGATAGCACGAAAATGAACAAATACGTCATCGCCGCCATTACGTTGAATAAAGCCGAAGCCTTTAGTATCGTTAAACCACTTAACTACGCCTTGTTCGCGAGCAGCTGTCATAAGTTAATCCTCATTGAAACTAAAAGAAGGACCACCCGGTGTTGCAAACAGCAGAGCAAACAAGTTTGAAAATATTATTTTTAAGCTTGTAATCATTCTGTAAAACTATCAACAAAATCCCGGTTACATCCATTTATGTAATAGGGTGAAAAACAATCACTTTGTTTATTCAAAGTCCCAAATACGCAACGAGCTTAACATGGGTTTATCACAATTAATAGATTTTTTTTAGCATGTTCTGTTTGATTTAGTTATTTTTTTCATGAAAATTGTCAAAAGACTTTATAAAGTCATTTAGCTCTTCTTTTTCTTAAACTAGTTTGGTTCTGGCATCATATTTGCTACTATTTATAGCCTTTTCTGCTACCTAAATGAAACCGTAATGCTCGAAGATCCAGCGCATTTCAGCCTTATAGACGCCATGGGAAAACCGTGCCCGATGCCGCTATTAATGTTAAAGCGCGCATTAAAGGCCGGAAATCAGAAAACATTCCTATTGAAATCATCTGATCCGCATAGCCAGACGGATGTCAGCCGCTATTGTCAGCTGCATCAGCTCAAGCTTGAATTTAAAAAAATTTCTGATACAGAGTTTCACTACTTAATTGAATCTTAAAAAATTTCAATTAAACTGTTGATCCTCACTTTCGTATACTTTTTTACATTTCTCTACCCAAATATCCATTATTTGTGGAGAGATTGGATTAAGATAAAACCTAGTTTAGGGTTATCCCGCACTTCAAGGAGAACACATGAGTGACAGCCGCAATCAGTTGATGCCCCTGTCATTATCGGCGCCAGGTGTCAACCTCGGTGCTTATATCAGCACTGTCAATCAGATTCCGATTTTAACGGCCGAACAAGAAAAAGAGTTGGCTGAACGCTATTACTATGACCAAGATTTAGATGCAGCGAAAATGCTGGTCATGTCGCACTTGCGTTTTGTAGTACATATTGCGCGTAGTTATGCCGGTTATGGTCTGCCACAAGGTGACCTGATTCAGGAAGGCAACTTGGGTCTGATGAAAGCTGTAAAACGTTTTGACCCGAATATGGGCGTACGTTTAGTGTCATTTGCCGTGCACTGGATCAAGGCGGAAATTCACGAATACGTGATCCGTAACTGGCGTATTGTGAAAATCGCCACTACTAAAGCGCAACGTAAACTGTTCTTTAATCTGCGCAGCCTGAAGAAATCATCGAAAAAGTTGACGCTCGCAGAAGCACAGTCGATTGCCAATGATTTAAATGTCACACCAGAACAAGTCCTGGAAATGGAAGGCCGTCTGACGGCGTATGATGCGGCTTTTGATGCTTCAAGCGATGATGACGATGAAGGTTCCACCCATGTTGCACCAGCGTTGTATCTTGAAGATAACCGTTATGATCCGGCCCGTCTGATTGAAAATGAAGACTATGAAGAGCAAAGTACCTCTGCTCTGCATGAAGCCATGGATCAGCTCGATGATCGTTCACGTAATATCTTGCAGCGTCGCTGGCTAGATGAAGAGAAATCGACCCTGCACGAACTTGCAGCCGAATATAATGTTTCTGCGGAACGTATTCGTCAGCTGGAAAAAAATGCCATGGAAAAAATTAAAGTGGCGATGTCATCCAATTAACACCAAATTCTGTTACTGATTTACCTCGAAAAAGCCTTCTTTGATGAAGGCTTTTTTATGTCCGCATTTTGAATTTATGCTAAGGTTGAGCGCAAACTTTATCAGGAAGATCAATTCAAATGTGGATTGCGATTTCAGCACTTAATTTGGCACTTGCAGTCATGCTCGGTGCTTTTGGTGCACATGGTTTAAAAGCGCGGGCGACTGAAGCACAGCTCGGCTGGTGGCAAACGGCAACGGATTATTTTTTCTATCATGCCTTAGGACTACTGATTCTTTCTTTACTGGCGAAAGTCATCCCTGCATTGCCCATTCAATGGAGCTTCGGTCTGATTCAGGTCGGCATTTTACTGTTTTCTGGCTCACTGTATATCATGGCCTTAGGATTACCCCGCGGTTTAGGTGCTATTACGCCCATCGGCGGGGCTTTAATGATTGCCGGATGGTTAATTCTGGCCTGGAATGCTTTAAAATACGCCAGATAAGTTTGAACAACACTTAATCATGGAGGGTTGCTAGAATGATGATTTACATCAATGGCGAACAACAGGAAACTCACTGCAAGAATCTGCTGGAACTGATTCAGAGTATGGCGCTTGAGGGTAAGCGTTTTGCAGTTGAAGTCAATGAAATGATTATTCCTAAAAGCAGATTGGGCGATACGCCAATTTGCGATACAGACAAAATAGAAATTATTCACGCGGTCGGTGGCGGCTAATACTCGGGACAATTATGCAAGATTTATTACAGATTGGTTCACGCCAATTCCAGTCACGCCTTTTGGTAGGCACGGGCAAATACAAAGATTTAAATGAAACTCAGCAGGCCATTGAAACCAGTGGTGCAGAGATTGTCACTGTCGCTATTCGCCGTGTCAATATTGGCCAAGATCCTGACCAGCCGAATCTGCTATCAGTGATTCCTCCGGAAAAATATACCATTTTGCCGAATACTGCAGGTTGCTTCGATGCCAATAGTGCCGTCCGCACCTGTATGCTGGCGCGTGAGTTGCTCGATGGCCACAATCTGGTCAAACTTGAAGTTTTAGGTGATGAAAAAACGCTTTATCCAAACGTGACTGAAACATTGAAAGCTGCGCGCACCTTGATTGACGATGGCTTTGAGATCATGGTTTATACCTCGGATGATCCGATCGTGGCGCAAGAGCTGGAAAGCATGGGCTGTGTTGCGATTATGCCATTGGGTAGCCTGATTGGTTCTGGTCTGGGCATTCTGAATCCACATACCCTGTCAATCATCAAGGAAAATGCCAAAGTTCCTGTCCTAGTCGATGCCGGTGTCGGTACAGCGAGTGATGCCGCGATTGCGATGGAACTGGGTTGTGATGGTGTACTCATGAATACAGCGATTGCAGCTGCACAAAATCCGGTATTAATGGCATCTGCGATGAAAAAAGCCGTTGAAGCAGGCCGAGAAGCTTTTCTTGCAGGCCGTATGCCGCGTAAGCGTATGGCCAATGCCAGCTCACCGGAAACCGGCTATTTCTTTAAATAAATTTTCATGAACAAAAATAAAGGACTCAATTGAGTCCTTTATTTTTGTTTTTAGTTAAGGAATCAGACCTTCATCACGCATAGCAATCTGTACAGACTGACGTTCTGCCACTTTATTACGGATATGAATAATATTTTTATATGGACTCAAATCATGCTCAATCTGGTTCGACCAGTTGGTCAAGACAAATAGATAGGCATCCGCAGGCCCAAAGTTATCATCCACCAGATAATCATTGTCCGATTCACCAATCGCTTTATCGATATAACTCAATAGACGATCAATCTCCGCATAGGCTTTTTTCTTTTCATCGTCGGATAACTTGCCACCGAAGAACACCGCATAGGCATCATGTAGTTCAGAGTTCAGATAACCTAACCATTCCAGCACCTTAGCACGTCCCATGCCCGATGGTGGAATTAGATCTTGTTTTGGATCGTGTTGAGCAAGAAACGGTAGAATCGCAACATTTTCTGTCAGGATCAGACCAGGGTTAATTTCTAACGCTGGTACATAGCCTTTAGGATTAACTTCGTAATAATCCGTACCTTTTTCTGTTTTATGTGTTTTTAAATCAACACGTTCCAAATCAAAATCGACATTAATTTCATTTAAAATAATATGTGCTGCCAGTGAGCAGGCACCTGGTGAATAGTAAAGCTTCATTTCTGATCCTTGTTATACACTTCTCAATGTTTTAAATCGCTTCTGACAAACTTTCAAGTGATCAAACCTGTAAATTGCAAAAAAGCGTAACTGTGATCTCAAGACAGTTACTCATTCAATATTCAGGATATTCCGGGCTTTTGCAAGTCAATCTTGTGTAGATTTTTATCTCTATCTGTTTAACATACACAGGTTTTCCAAATTTAGATGATATTTCGTGATTAGCCTGAAAAAAGAAGAATGGTTTTCCAATATCCGCACAGATATACTGGCAGGTCTGGTGGTGGGACTTGCCCTGATTCCTGAATCAATTGCCTTCTCTGCCATTGCCGGTGTTGATCCGCAAGTCGGTTTGTATGCCTCTTTCTGCATTGCAGTATCCATTGCCTTTTTTGGCGGCCGTCCTGCCATGATCTCTGCGGCTACAGGTGCTATGGCGCTTTTGATGATTACCTTGGTAAAAGAACATGGTCTGCAATATCTGTTGGCTGCCACAATTCTGACCGGTATCATTCAGGTCATTGCCGGTTATTTTAAAGTCGCTAAATTAATGCGCTTTGTATCGCAGGCTGTGGTCTATGGATTTTTAAATGCCTTGGCGATCCTGATATTTGTGGCACAAATCCCGGAAATTAACCGGATGGATAGCACCGGTTATCTGTTTATTGCGATTGGTCTGGCGATTATTTATCTGTTTCCTTATATCCCTAAAATCGGTAAAGCCATTCCCTCACCTTTAATCTGTATTATCGTATTAAGCGGGTTGGCGCTGTTGTTGGGTGCAGATATGCGTACCGTGAGCGATCTGGGGCAATTCCCGGATACTTTGCCAGTATTCCTGATTCCAGAAATTCCACTCAATCTGGAAACCTTGCAAATTATCCTGCCTTATTCCTTTACCTTGGCAACTGTCGGTTTGCTGGAAAGCATGATGACCACTACGGTCATTGATGAAGTGACTGGAACTGAAGGTGACCGGCATCAGGAATGTCGTGGTCAGGGTATGGCCAATATTGTCAGCGGCTTTATGGGCGGGATGGCCGGTTGTGCCATGATCGGCCAGTCAATTATCAATGTGTCTTCAGGGGCGCGTACCCGTTTATCCACTCTGGTGGCTGGGGTATTTCTGCTCTGTCTCGTGGTTTTTTTGAAAGACTGGCTGGCTTATATCCCAATGGCAGCGCTGGTTGCCATCATGATTATGGTGGCATTTACTACCTTTCAATGGGGAGCGATCAAACAATTTAGCAAGCATCCACTGGAATTTAATACCGTGATGATTGCCGTGATTATTGTCGTGCTTGCCACTCATAATCTGGCGCTTGGTGTATTTGTCGGCGTATTGCTCTCTGCCCTGTTCTTTATTAATAAACTGGAAAGAACCGTACATGTCTATACGCATTTGAATTCGGCTCATTCACGCAGCTACTTTATTTCTGGACAGATATTCTTTAGCAGTTCAGAGAAGTTCTATCAGTTCTTTGATTTTAAAGAGAAGCTTGAGCATGTCGAACTGGATCTAACCCACGCGCATATCTGGGACGTGACTTCGGTAAATATGCTGAATAACGTGATTCAGAAGTTTAAAGCCCAAGGGATAGATGTAAGGATAATCGGTTTAAATGAAGCCAGCAGTACACTGATTGACCGTTTTAGTAGCTGATGAACGGTGATTAATAAAAGAGCCTCAATTGGCTCTTTTATTTTATCTGGAAGATCTTGCCGATTTTTATGGAGAAATACCGAGAAAAGTTTGACTTGCTCGGCTCAGGACTTAAAATACCGCATTCTGAATTTTTAGATTTGCCAAAGTTATGTCGAACGATCAATTAGACCAGCAAGTCGTGGAGCTGGAAAACTTAAGCGAGCACCGTGAAATCGTGACGTTTATGCGCCGCTCAATGCCGCTGAATACCTCTCAACGTACTGCGCTTGAACAATATGGTCACTTAATTTTGGAATATCCAGTCGGTGATTTGCGTCAGCACTTTGAACATCCTGAACGTCCTTTGACTGTAGAAATCGGTTTTGGTATGGGCCGTTCACTGGTATTGATGGCCAAAGCCAATCCTGAGCGAAACTTTGTCGGGATTGAGGTCCATGTACCTGGAATTGCGCAGTGCGTGTATGAAGCAGGTGTTGAAGGCCTAACGAACTTACGTGTGCTGGATGCTGATGCAATTCAGGTATTACGTGAAATGCCAGACAATAGTATCAATACTGTGCAATTGTATTTCCCGGATCCATGGCAGAAAAAGCGTCATTTTAAACGCCGTTTTGTTTCGCATGACCGTATGCCACTGGTGGAGCAAAAGCTAGAACTTGGCGGAACTTTCCATGCTGCAACGGACTGGGAACCGTATGCGGAATGGATGATTGAAGTATTGGAAGAACGTCCACGACTGGAAAATCTGGCGGGCAAAGGCAACAGCTACCCTCGTCCAGAATGGCGTCCGCAAACCAAGTTTGAACGTCGCGGGATTGAAGCCGGTCACAAGATTAATGATTTTATCTTCAAGAAAATTTCTTAATCCAAGATTCAAAAAAAGCGCTGATTAATCAGCGCTTTTTTATGGGAGAAATTTTGCAATCCACTTATATATAAAGACAAATGCACCCGAAATAACACTTAAGAAGAAAAATAGATTTTCATCTTTATACTATTTCCATTTTTTATTATTTTTTCTTTTCATTTTTCACCAAAATTAAAGAGGAAAAAGAATTGAGTATTTTATTTTAGACTAAAAAATCCGGCTCTTTTATTTTCGATGACGTTCTAGGATTTGCTGGCTCAACAACTGATAGACATTTTGCAAATCTTCCCGCTGCATATTAGCTAACATCTGCTGATGCATATTCAAGATATTCTGATCACCACGCATCGCTGGGCCGGTCTGCATTTGTTTGGGATCATTCTGCGTGGCTTTACTGGCGGTTTCCAGCATCAAGGGATACAACAAACTAAAATCGACCTGTTGTGCATCAACCACCTGCTTGCCCATGTCATAACAATAATTGGCAAAGTTACAGGCAAATACCGCTGCAAGATGCAAACTGAGACGTTGACTAGAATTATAAATATAAACACGATTGCTTAGGCTATTTGCCAGTTCTAATAACAGGATTTGGTCCTGTTCATTCTCCGCCTCAATAAATAGTGGCGTCTGCTGCCAATCAATCTGGCGTTCCAGACTAAAGGTCTGTAAAGGATAAAATACGCCTGCACGCGCATGCACATTTTTCAGTAAATCGAGATGGGTACTGCCAGAGGTATGTACGATCAGATTCTGCTGCAGATGCGGATGAATCCGTTCAATGACGCTGGCAATCGACTGATCACTGACCGCGATAATGACCAGATCCACCTCATGACTCAGCTGTTCAGGTCGAGCGATGGCCTGAGCGTTGAATTGCTCAGCCAGTTGCTGTGATTTTTCTAGGGTTCGACTGTAGATCTGTACCATCTCATGTTGTGCTGAAAATACACGGGCAAGATGATATGCCACTCGCCCTGCCCCAATCATACTGATCCGCATCTTGTGCTGTTCCTGACTCATTGCGCACAGCATGCCAATAAATACAGATTGAGGCAATTGGCCTTGATGTTTTTGAATAGGCTTTAGAACTTTCGCAGGGTCAGAATCTGTTCACTTCGGCCAAAAGGTCCATGAACATCATGCAGAATCCCGCTAGTCAGACCGATACCATCTTCACCATATTGCTGCACCACTTCCAGTCCCAGCCATTTACCCTGCGGCAGACGGTGCATATGAATCTGCAGGTCCAGATTCGGAAATCCCCAACCGGAATTCGGGTCCTGACGTGGCACAATGCCATTGGCCGTATCGACCATACCGAGCAAACGACTAAAGTCTGTCGTCGGTTGACCTTCTACCATGTCCAGCGAATTTCTTAGCCAGACAATGCCCTTGCCTGCACGATGGTCAGCATGTGCCCGGGTTTCAATACTCTGGATATAACCGCCCGGCCAGCAGCGCATACCCTCCCAAACCGGTAAATATTCTGGACTTTCGATCGGAAAATCTTCCACTCCAGCAATGGCCGTGGTATTTGAAGTTAGCATTCTCCACGCGCGTGCCACGATACAGGTTTTACCATTGGCACACATTTCAGCTTCAACCAGTTCAATGGTTTTACCCGGACGGATCATGCGTGTGGTAATCGAAAATTCACCAAAGGCTATCAGGCCAAAAATATCCAGCCCGACCCGACCAATACGCATGTCAGCACGTGGCTGAAACTGTTCCAGTTCGACGCATAGAATACCGGTGGCTGGCGCCATGTGCTGCTCATGCGGATTCCATGCACCTTGTGCATGAATATTAGAACGGTAATAAGCCGTAGTACTGCCATCTGCATGCTGTTCGCGCTGGATAAAACTGTAATATGCCGACATTGTTTTAATACTTCCCTGAATATTCTCTTAAACTTTAGAGTTTGCAAAAAGTTCTTTGATCTTTATTTTCTGAGCAAAAAGCCATGATAATTCATAATTTGACAATAAATCTTGCACTGTTTAAATCCGACTTTGGTTAAAAGCGTTGTAAAATTTTGTGCAGATAACAAGTGAAAATCCTGCTCCAAGCGTTCAATCATCTTGCTACTTTGCACCACGCTTAACCCTGTTTGTTGCGCCAGCTTCTGCATAATTTTAATGTCTTGCGGATCTTCGGGTTGCATCAGGTCATAGGTCAATGCAAGACCGTCGGTTTTAAGACACTGATGGATAGCCTGAAAAAATCCGTTTTTTTCGGAATTTGTAATGAAATGAGCCACCAGAATGGCCAACGCAGCATCAAATGTATCTGGGTAATGCAACTCCTGAATGGTGCTTTGGATGAATTTCACCCTTTGTCGATCTATAGAATTCAGATTTTTACTAGCCTGTTCCAGCATAGCTGCTGATGGATCAATTGCAGTAAAGGTCCAGTCTGGATGTTGCTCTAATAAATACGACAATTCATAACCTGTTCCGCAACCCACTATTAATATATGTGCGGTTTCTGGGAGTTCAGTGCTGAGAATTGCTTCAATCTGCTGATGTACAAGTTCATAACCGGGAATCAGTTTACGGATATGATCGTCATAACTGGCGACCACGACTTCACTGTGAAAGTTTTTTGCCATATTTTACTCTGATTTTAGATGTTCAGTACATTCATGTATTTCTATTACCAGACCGTCGTGATCAGTAAATTCATTTACAGACATTTTAGAATCTTGCTAAATGTACAACCTCAAACTGCTAGATATATTGAACGTCCATTGCGCAGGTTTTTCGTTACTTTGACGGGGCAAAGTAACCAAACCCTTTTGTTTCACTGATATGGCATCCCTGCCATACAGTGAAACGGCGACATCCATGTCGCCGGGCTCTCTGATGAGTTGCTATTAATTGTTAGCTTTAGGATTAGTTCTAACGTAAAAAATAAAGTTTAAGCAATCTCTTTCAAGTTCAGCTCTTCACGCATAAATTCACGCAATTTGAACTTCTGCGCCTTCCCTGAAGCCGTCATTGGAAATTCCTGGAAGAAACGCACATAGCGCGGCACTTTATTGTGAGAAATATGCTCCTTACAATACTGACGGATGGTTTCTTCAGTACAAGGATCATTTTCATGCAGGATGATGCAGGCACAAAGTTCCTCACCATATTTATGGTCTGGCACCCCAATCACCTGTACATCTGAAACAGCCGGATGGGTATAAAGGAAATCTTCAATT
>DDAT01000024.1:0-37413 GCA_002332985.1 Acinetobacter lwoffii
AAATTTGTCGTGTACAGAGATATTTTTTACTAGTAATATTCATTTTAAATTATCTTTCAAGTAATAAAAAAGATCCCATTTAGGGATCTTTTTTGTATGTTTTATATAGAATACATTACTAGTAATAATGTAGATTAAAGGCCTTTAAAAGTGAAGCTTAAGAAGGTTTAGCGATATCCAGCCATTTTAGTCAGCCAGTTTCTCGACTTTCATACTCTCACGATAATACTGACAGCCCTTGTACAACAGGAAGCAGCCAATCAATCCGGCAATCGCATTGACGATCGAGATTGAGTTACCAACCATTAATGTGTTTTGGAAATATTTATCCGTGATTAACGCCACTGCGGTGGTTCCGACACCTAAGGCAATCAGGTTTGAAACCAGCAGGAACTTTGCAGATACCTGTGCGCGTAGCTGGTTTGGTGTCAGCATTTGCGTAGCAGCTGCCGATGCAGGAATCGGGAAAGTGGAGAAGAACATCGCCACAAAAATCAGCGCAAATGAAAGCTGCATATTATCGACCTGAGTAAACAGCACACTCGGAATAATCAGCGCTGCACAGCCAATCGCACCGGTACGAATTGCAGCATCGCTATAGCCACGTTTCGAGAAGAAGTCGATCAGCCAGCCACAGAACAAGGCACCTGAAGTATTCGCGACCAAAATAATCGTACCGAGGATATAACCGGTTTGACTCGCATCCAGACCGAAATTACGCATGTAATAGGCAGGTGCCCAGCCCAGCAGCGAATACAACATCATGGTATAAAAAGAAAAACCAATAAAATGACAGAAGAAGGTCTTTTTATGTGTCTTGATAAAACCGATCGAGTTTTTAAAAGAGGCTTTAATGACCTGACCATCCTGACCGACTTTCATGCCCTTACGTGCAGGTTCACGCACCGTCAGTACCATGAGCAGTGCCAGCAATACGCCCGGTAGACCCACAATCATAAAGGTGAGTTGCCAGGTTTTCACTTCACCAATAAGCGGTAAAGCCACGAAGCTGACATCTTTTAGCAAGCCAATCACATAGCCGCCAATCAGGAAAGCTAAACCCGAACCAATAAAGGCACCAATCGCATATACCCCGAGTGCACGGCCTAATTTATCTTTCGGAAATAAGTCGGCAACGATTGAATAAAAGGCAGGAGAAAGCGCAGCTTCACCGGCACCCACACTCAAACGTGCAATAAACATTTGAATAAAGTTTTTACTGAGACCACAAGCCGCTGTGGCAAGACTCCAAAACGCAATCCCGGTTGCAATGATTTTAATCCGGGACTTTCGATCCGCCAATGCTGCGATGGGCAGACCCATAATGGCATAAAACAAGGAGAAGGCCAGACCCTGTAACAGGCTGAACTGGGTGTCGCTCAACATTAAATCGGCTTTAATCGGTTCAATCATGAGCGATAAAATTTGACGGTCTACAAATGACAGAATGTAAGCCACCATACAAATGACCACCACATACCATTGATAGGTGCTGCTTTCCGGTGGTGGTTCAATCTGTTCAGACAGCGGCACAGCCGTTTCTGTCGGTGTAGGCTCAAAATTTTGATTTGTTGGTTGAATCGTCCTTTCAACCATTTCTAGGTTCAGCGATTTATCATTCATCATGCAACATCCTGTGCTGATCGTTTGAGATATTTATTTGATACTTTTAATATGCTTGTTATTTTTATATTGTATCGTATTTAATTAATCTAGAGCCTAAATAGAAAGACGTCAATCTGTTTTTAAAAATAGATACAAATAATTTTTAAAGGCAAAAAAAAGGAATCATAATGATTCCTTTTTTTGTATGAATTTTTAGCCACGTTCAACCAGCGTTAAAATATCGTAGGTTGCAACCAGTTCATTGCGCTGGTTTTTCACTTTAATATCCCAGACCACGACACCATGTGGCTTCTGTGCCGGATCGCGCAGTGCTTTTGGAGTTTTCTGCTTACAGGTCAGTTCTACCTGAATGGTATCGCCAATTTTCACCGGTTCTACAAAGCGCAAGTTGTCCATGCCATAGTTGGCAATGACTGGACCCTGGGCGGCATCAATGAATAGGCCGGCCGCGGCAGATACCACAAAGTAACCATGTGCCACGCGCTCACCAAACAGGGATTCTGCTGCAGCAATCTTGTCCATATGCGCATAGAAGTGATCACCGCTCAGGCAGCCGAAATTCACCAGATCCGCTTCGGTCACGCTACGTCGTGCTGTCAGCAAACGTTCGCCGATACGCAATTCATCAAATGACTTTTTAAAAGGATGCACGCGGTCTTCAAAGACCTGAGCACCAGCAGTCCAGCTATGGCCGACCTGAGTCATGGCATTTGGTGAACCTTGAATCGCAGTACGTTGCATATAATGTTTGACTGCACGCAAGCCGCCGAGTTCCTCACCGCCACCAGCACGTCCCGGTCCGCCATGAACCAGCAAAGGTAATGGAGAGCCATGTCCGGTACTTTCTTTGGCACTTTCTGCATCCAGAATATGGACACGGCCATGCCATGGCGCAATTTTGCTCAGCAGTTGTTCAATATTTTCATCAGTATTGCGTACGATGGATGCTACCAAGCTACCTTCGCCACGTGCCACCAGGTCAGCCAGCTGAGCGAGGTCGCTATACGGCATTAAAGTCACTACAGGCCCAAAGGCTTCAATCTTATGAATATTTTCTGCCTGAGCTGGTGCTTTGCATAGCAAGACTGTCGGTGGATAGCATGCAGACTTCTCAGTATTTTGTACTTGCAGTTTAAAGTCTTGGCACAAGTGGCTACCGAATACAATCTCTGCATCCTGGCTCAGCTGTTCAACTTTTGCCGCGACATCATGTTTCTGTTTGACGCTGGCCAAAGCACCCATCGTCACGCCTTCCTGAGCCGGATCGCCCACGACCACTTTTTTTAGTTTTGCAATCAGACGGTCTTGTACTGTATCCAATAGCTCGGCCGGCACAAAGGCACGACGAATGGCGGTACATTTCTGTCCGGCTTTGGTGGTCATTTCACGGAAAACTTCACGGACAAATAAATCAATCGTTTCATCATTGGCTTGCGCCGTCAAAATTGCACTGTTGACCGAGTCTGCTTCCATGGTGAATGGAATCGAGTAGGCATTTAAGTGTGGATGCGAACGCAGTTTTTGCCCTATTGAAGCAGAACCGGTAAAAGTGACCGTATCTTGAGGATTTAAATGATCGAATAAATCATAGACCTGTCCACAAATGAGCTGCAGTGAACCTTCTGGCAAGAAACCGCTTTCATGAATAGCTTTGACCACGGCATGGGTCAGCTCGGCACCTTCGGTCGCCGGTTTGACAATACAGGGTACGCCCGCCAGTAGCGTCGGTGCGATTTTCTCCAGCATGCCCCAGATTGGAAAGTTAAAAGCATTGATATGCACGGCTACACCGGCTTTAGGCGTCAGAATATGTTTCGCGCCAAAGCTACCTTGCTTAGAAAGAGGAATCCAGGCATCTTCGACCAACGCTGTTTCATCACTCAGTTCACGACGCACCAAACTCGAATAGGCATATAAGGTGCCAATCCCGCCTTCAATATCAATCCAGGCATCTTTACGGGTACAGCCGGTTACTTTGGCAAGTTCATAAAAGTCTTCTTTGCGTTCCATCAAATACTGTGCCACTTGCTTCAGTGCATTGGCACGTTGATGAAACGTCCATGTGGCGATAGTCGCGCCTTTTTGTTTGGCATACTTCACCACGGCTTGGGTATCGATGCCCTGACTGCCGACCTGATAAACCGCTTCACCGCTAATGGCATGATAAACCGTACGTAAATCGGCTTGCGCTTTGTATTCCTGGCCGTACACCAGTGAAGATAAGCTTTTGATGGCAATAGGATTATGGGTTGATTCAGTATCTTGATAATCCATTGTGCTTGAGCTGCTGTCTAACTCTAACATTGTAAAAACTCCATTTATGATACGTTTTGATATGTATTTTAATTTTGATGTTTCATAATTTGTGTTGAAAAATTGAAAATGTCAATCATAAATCTGTGTTTAAAAATGCGTAACAATAAGATAAAAAATATTAAATTATATAAAACAAATATTTATTAAAAATAAGGGATAAAAATTAAATGATACCAATAAATACATATTGATTTTAATTTCGTATCGTTTTAATTTGAATGTATCAACACTTGGGATAAGTGAGGGAACAATGAATAATCAACAACAAATCTTCGATCAAAAGATTGAAAAGGATATTTCCATCGAGCCGAAGGACTGGATGCCGGATGCTTATCGTAAAACCTTGATTCGTCAGATCGGTCAGCACGCACACTCTGAAGTGGTGGGCATGTTGCCAGAAGGCAACTGGATTACCCGTGCACCAACTTTAAAACGTAAAGCCGTGCTGATGGCAAAAGTTCAGGACGAAGCCGGTCATGCCTTGTATCTCTACAGCGCTGCAGAAACCCTGGGGGCGGATCGTGACGACATGATGGATAAGCTGATTGCCGGTCGCATGAAATATTCATCCATTTTTAACTATCCAACTCTGAGCTGGGCCGATGTTGCAGCGATTGGCTGGCTGGTGGATGGTGCAGCAATTGTCAATCAGGTTGCGTTGTGCCGTACGTCTTATGGTCCTTATGCCCGCGCTATGGTGCGCGTCTGCAAGGAAGAAAGTTTCCATCAGCGTCAGGGCTTTGAAGCCATGATGGAACTGGCCAATGGTACGCCGGAACAAAAGCAGATGGCACAGGATGCCGTGAACCGTTTTTGGTGGCCGGCACTGATGATGTTTGGTCCAAGTGATGATAATTCACCGAACAGTGCACAAAGTATGCAGTGGAAAATTAAATTATTCAGCAACGATGAGCTACGTCAGAAATTTGTCGATAACACCGTGTCGCAAGTTTTACAGCTGGGTTTAACCGTTCCCGATCCAGACCTTAAATTCAATGAAGCCACCGGACATTATGAATTTGGTGAAATCAATTGGGATGAGTTTTTTGCGATTCTTGCAGGCAAGGGACCGTGTAACCATGAGCGTATTGAAGCACGCCGCAAAGCTTGGGAAGGCGGCAAGTGGGTACGTGATTCAGCAGCCGTCTATGCGCAGAAACAGCAGCAACAGTCAGCAGCACAAAAAGTTGCTTAAAAAATAGTTTGATCAATATAAGGAAATTTGCTCATGAATAACAAAAATAACTGGTCACTTTATGAAGTGTTTGTGCGTAGTAAACAGGGTCTGAGTCACCGTCATGTCGGCAGCCTGCGTGCGCCGGATGAGGAAGTCGCACTACAAAATGCCCGCGATGTATATACCCGCCGCAATGAAGGCATCAGTATCTGGGTGGTGAAATCTGAATTGATTACCTCTTCCCAGCCAGATGAAAAAGCAGAGTTTTTTGAACCCGCTTTGGACAAGGTTTATCGTCATCCAACCTTTTATAACATTCCAGCTGGCATCGAGCACATGTAAAGGGAAAGGTGAAGATTATGACAAATCAAGTATTGGCAGAATTTCTTTTACATGTGGGTGACAGTCAACTGATCCTGTCTCATCGTTTGGCAGAGTGGTGTGGTCATGCACCTGAACTGGAGCTGGATATTGCCTTAGCCAATATTGGACTGGATTTATTGGGTCAGGCACGTACTGCCCTCAGTCTGGCGGGTGAAGTGGAAGGACAGGGTCGTGATGAAGACAAGCTGGCTTATTTCCGCACCGAGCGTGAATACCGTAATTTGCTGCTGTGCGAACAGCCGAATGGTGATTTTGCCCAGACTTTGGTACGCCAGTGGTTGATGGATCATTACCACACTTTATTATTTAGTGCTTTAACTAAAAGTCAGCATGCTGAGTTGGCTGCCTTTGCAGTGAAATCACTCAAAGAAGTGAAATATCACCAGCGTTTTTCCACCACCTGGATGGAACGCTTAAGTTTAGGTACCGCAGAAGCGCATGAAAAAACCCAGCAAGGTTTAAACCAGTTATGGCGTTTTACCGAGGAACTTTTTGTTCTGACGGCTGATGAAAGACAGTTGGTCGATAGCGGTGTCATTCCAGATATTGAAAATTTAAAAGCCCAGTGGCTGGAGACCATTACATCCGAGTTAGCGCGATTTGAATTAAGCCTGCCAGAGCTAGGCGCTTATCGCAGTGGGGCTAAACAGGGTTTACATACAGAACATCTCGGTTTTGTTTTGGCTGAACTGCAATACATGCAGCGCTCTTATCCAAACATGAACTGGTAATTCGGCACAATCACAGGGAGTGAGTCGCATGAATCTGATTCGACACGTAGAAGATCAATGTTGGGACGTTTTGCAGCAAGTTTCTGATCCAGAGATTCCAGTATTGTCAGTGATTGATCTGGGCATGATTCGTGGCGTTGAGCTGAATCAGCAGGATGAAATTGTGGTGCGACTCACGCCGACCTATAGCGGCTGTCCGGCCACGGATTTATTAAAAGCAGAAATTACCCAGGCTTTCGAGGCGAACGGTTTGACGCCGGTCAAAGTCATTGTGGATCTGTCTCAAGCCTGGACTACGGACTGGATGAGTGAATCGGGCAAACACAAATTACAGCAATATGGTATTGCCCCGCCGCAAGGCCAGTCACATAGCTGTGGTACGCATGTGGCATTGACCGATGGCATCACCTGTCCACAGTGCTTAAGTAACAACAGCAAATTATTAAGTGAATTCGGTTCGACCGCCTGTAAAGCTTTATATCAATGTCGGGACTGCTTAGAAACTTTTGACTATTTCAAATGTATTTGATTGTAACGATTGCGCGGTGGGCAGGGTAAACCAATAACAAGCCTGAACACCGCCACCTAAAAGAAGGATTTTGCCATGAGCCAATTTATACCATTAACCATTAAATCGATTCAGCCACAAACCGAGCAAGCGATCTGCATTGCCTTTGATCTCGCGCCTGAGCAGTTGGATACTTTTCAATATCAGCCGGGTCAGCACCTCACCATTCGTCATTTAACCGATGACGGCGAGCTGCGCCGCTGCTACTCGATCTGCAGTGATACTCAGGAAGACATGAGCATTGCGATTAAAAAAATTGATCAGGGTCAGTTTTCAAGCTGGGCCAATGCGCATCTCAAAGCGGGCGATGTACTAGAAGTCATGCCACCGCAAGGGGTGTTCTTTCAGAAAGCCGCCAAGGCTGGTGGCCAGAATTATCTAGGTTTTGCAGCAGGCAGTGGTATTACGCCGATCTTATCGATTGTAAAGTCAGTGCTGAACCGTCAAACGGACGCAACATTCACCCTGGTATATGGCAACCGTTCCTGGAAACAGACCATGTTCTCCGAACAGATCATGGACTTGAAAGACCGTTTTAAGGAACGTCTGCAACTGGTAAATATTTTTTCACGTGAACTGAATGACAGTGACATTTTTAACGGCCGGATCGATGCAGACAAATTGCAGCAGTTATTTCAGGCTAATCTGATTTCTGCCGAAGCAGATCACTGTTTCGCTTGCGGTCCTGAAGAAATGATGACAGCAGTCGAAACGGTATTGCCGACTTGGGGCATTCAACGCAGCAAGATTCATACAGAACGCTTCAATACCGGCACTGCACCAAAAGCAACCGCACAGCAGATGGAAAGCCGCAGCGAAGAACGCGTCAATATCATCCTCGATGGTCGCGAGTTGATTGTGGAAGTCTCCAAACAGGATGACAGTATTTTAGATGCTGCGCTACGTGCCGGAGCGGACTTACCTTATGCCTGTAAGGGCGGTGTTTGTGCGACTTGTAAATGTAAGGTGCTGGAAGGTCAGGTCGAAATGGCAGTCAACTACAGCCTGGAAGAAGACGAAATCCAGAAAGGCTATGTGCTCAGTTGTCAGGCACATCCAACCACGGCCAATGTCCGACTCAGTTTTGATGAATAAAAGCTGAATTTACAGCACCGCGAGCATAGCAGGAGTTCAAGGATGACCTACATTAAAACCAGCTCACCCAAGCCGGGTGTGGTACTGATCGAGCTAAATCGTCCAGAAAAGCGCAATGCTTTAAACAATGCCACCTTGCAAAACATTGCAGCCTGTCTACAGGACTTGGAAACAGATGCTGCTGTGAAAGCCGTGGTCATCACCGGAAATACGCAATGCTTTGCTGCCGGTGCTGATTTAAATGAGCTGGCGCAGTTAGATGTGGTCAGCATCCAGCAAGACCAACGCCCACTGCTCTGGAAAAAAATTGATGAATTTTCCAAGCCTTTAATCATGGCCGTAAATGGTTATGCTTTTGGTGCAGGTTTCGAGTTGGCTTTGCATGGTGACATGGTGCTGACCGGAGAAAATGCCCAGTTTGCCTTGCCTGAAATCGGTTTAGGTATGTTGCCGGGTGCCGGTGGAACCCAGCGTCTGGCCCGTCTGGTCGGTCAGCAATTAACGATGCGCTGGGCCATGACTGGTGAAATGATTTCGGCACAAACAGCCTTGCAACATGGCATTAGTAGCCAGGTTTGTCCGGCAGGATTGACCGTGCAATACGCACTGGAACTGGCAGAAAAAATTGCCAAGCAGGCACCGCTGGCCATTCGTGCCATCAAGCAATCTTTAAAGTCGATCCATGAAGTGACTTTAAGTCAGGGGTTGAAATTGGAACGTCAACATTTTGTCTGGCTGGCTGCAACCCAAGATCGCCAGGAAGGCATTAATGCATTTTTAGAAAAAAGAAAACCAGAATTTAGAGGTGTGTAATGGATTATCAAACAATTATTGTCGAAGAAAAAAATGCAGTGGGCTACCTGACCTTTAACCGTCCAAAACAGCTCAACAGTTTTAATGAAACCATGCATCAGGAAGTCTCCAAGGTCATCAAGGCCTGGGCCAAAGACAGCCAGATTCGTGCCGTGGTGATTTCAGCTGAAGGCCGTGGTTTCTGTGCCGGTCAGGATCTGAATGACCGTGTGGTCGATCCGAATGCCGATGCACCGGACTTAGGCCTATCGATTGAAAAATATTACAACCCTTTGATCAAGCTGATTACCGAAATGCCTAAACCGGTGATTTGTGCCGTGAATGGAGTAGCAGCAGGGGCAGGTGCCAATATTGCCCTGGCGTGTGACATTGTGGTGGCAGCAAAATCGGCTTCCTTTATTCAGGCCTTCTGCCGTCTTGGTTTGGTGCCAGATTCAGGCGGTACCTGGTTCCTACCGCGTCTGGTCGGCCGTGCTCAGGCGATGGGCCTAGCGATGCTCGGCGATAAAATTCCGGCTGAGCGCGCAGTACAACTGGGCATGATCTGGCAAGTGGTTGAAGATGAACAACTGCAAGCAGAAGCGAAAAAATTGGCGGAGCATCTGGCTCAGCAACCGACCTATGGTCTGTCGCTGATTAAAAAAGCCATTCATGCAGCCGCCGATAATAATCTGGATGATCAGCTCATTTTGGAACGTGATTTACAGCGTCTGGCCGGACGTTCAAGTGATTATAAAGAAGGTGTACAAGCCTTTATGCAGAAGCGTACCCCTGAATATAAAGGATGCTAAATCATGCAACAGATCAATTTAGAGCAAGTCAAAGTTGCTGTAGTCGGTGCTGGAACCATGGGGATTGGCATTGCACAACTGGCAGCCATGCACGGGCATCCGACCTATGTGTTTGATCTCGATCGCAGCAAAGTTCAGAGTGCCTTGACTGCTTTAGAGGCGCAGCTGAGCAAGCGCGTACAAAATGGCAAAATGACCCAGCAATTGCTGGAGAGTACCTTCGCCAATCTGATTGTGGCAGAGGACATTCAGCAGCTTGCCGATGCGGGCTTAATTATTGAAGCCATTGTTGAAAAGAAAGAAGTGAAGCAAAACCTGTTTCAACAGCTGGCTGCCATTTGCCCGGAACAGACGATTTTTGCGTCTAATACTTCTTCAATTTCCATTACCGCAATTGCCTCGGCGATTCCACATCCCGAGCGAGTGATTGGTCTGCATTTCTTTAATCCGGCGCCGGTGATGAAACTGGTCGAGATTATCCGCGGACTGAAAACCTCAGCAGCGATTGCCGATGCAGTATTTGATCTGATGAAGGACTGGAACAAGGTTCCGGTGCGAGCCAAATCGACCCCCGGTTTTATCGTCAATCGTGTCGCACGACCTTATTATGCCGAGGCCTTTCGTGCCTTGCAGGAAAATGCCACCACCCCGGAACAGCTCGATTACATCATGCGCGAATGTGGCCGTTTTGCCATGGGGCCGTGTGAACTTACAGATCTGATTGGGCAGGATGTGAATTTCTCGGTCACACAAAGTGTCTATCAGGAATTTTTCTATGAGCCACGCTACCGCCCGTCCTTGATTCAAAAAGAACTGGTCGATGCCGGTTGTTATGGTCGCAAGTCCGGTCAGGGTTTTTATGATTACGCTCAGGCCAAGCCTGCACCTGTATATGAATTGCCAGTGTGTTATGCCAAGTCGCTGAATAAGCTCAAAGTCACAGTAAAAGGTGAATGGCTACACTCCTCAGTACTGATTGAACGTTTAAAACAGGCCTCTCATGTAGAGCTGAGTTTTCAGGCAGCAGAACAGAATGAAATCCTGATTGGTGACCTTTCTCTGCGATTATCGCTTGGCGAATCAGTTGAACTTACCTATCCGCATGAGCCTGTGGTGTTGATGGACTGGCATTCAGATTGGACAAATGCTCAAGCGATTCCAGTCGTTGCATCACCGGCGTGTAGTGCTGAACAGCGCCAGGCAGTGGAGCTATTCCTCATAGGTATGGATATGATACCTATTTGGTCTAAGGATCATCCCGGTCTTTATGTTATACGTAGTATTGCCATGTTGGTGAATGAAGCCTGTGAAGCAGTATTGCATGATATTGCATCAGAACAAGATATTGATTCTGCTATGAAATATGGCGTTAATTATCCTTGTGGTCCATTCGAATGGGCAGATAAAATTGGATATTACACAATTTTACAAATTTTAGAAAATATGTATCGTATTTATGGTGAAGACCGCTATAGAACTAGTATATATTTAGCAAAGAAAGCGGTGCAGGGACATGCACAGAAAACTCAGCAGCAACCATTACGTGTTGCTGGCTAAAAGGAAGAATCATGGAACAGGTTTATATTTTTGATGGAATTCGCACCCCGATCGGACGCTATGCCGGTGGACTGAGCAGCATTCGTGCTGATGATCTGGCAGCGCTACCGATTCAATATCTGAAAGATCAGCATCCTGCATTGCCATGGGCAGAACTGGATGAAGTGATCCTAGGCTGTGCCAATCAGGCCGGTGAAGATAACCGCAACGTGGCGCGTATGGCTGCTTTACTCGCAGGACTACCTGAATCTGTTCCAGCACTTACCGTAAACCGTTTATGTGCCTCAGGTCTGGATGCGATTGGACTGGCAGCCCGTGCCATCAAATCGGGTGAAGCTCAATTTGTTTTGGCGGGTGGCGTAGAATCCATGAGCCGAGCGCCTTTCGTGCAATCCAAACCTACGACTGCCTTTAGCCGTACCCCTGAAATTTATGACACCACCATTGGCTGGCGTTTTATCAACCCAAAATTTAAAGCACAGTTTGGCGTCGACAGCATGCCGGAAACAGCCGAAAACGTCGCTGAAAAGTATCAGATTAGCCGTGAAGACCAGGATCTGTTTGCCTATCACAGCCAGCAGAAAACCGCAGTAGCGCTGCAAAAAGGTATTTTTGCTGAAGAAATTCTGCCAGTAGAGGTCAAAGGTCCGAAGAAAAGTACTCTGACCATTTCCCAAGATGAGCATCCGCGCGCAGAGACGACGCTGGACAATCTGGCCGCCTTAAAAACCCCATTTCGTAAAGAAGGCGGTTCAGTCACTGCCGGCAATGCTTCGGGTGTCAATGACGGCGCAGCTTGTGTCTTGCTAGGCAATCAGCAGTTTGCCGAGCAGTATGGTTTGAGCCCGAAAGCCAAAGTGATCGGGATGGCCAGCGCCGGTGTTGAAGCCAAATATATGGGTATTGGGCCGGTGCCAGCAGTACATAAAGTGCTGAAACAGACTGACCTGAGTCTGGAGCAGATGGATGTGATTGAGCTGAATGAAGCATTCGCAGCGCAATCGCTGGCTGTGATCCGTGAACTCGGCTTGCAAGACGATGATTCGAGAATCAATCCAAATGGCGGTGCCATCGCTTTGGGTCATCCGCTGGGTATGAGTGGCACCCGTCTGGTGATTACCGCCATACATGAACTGAAACGCCGTAAAGGCAAATATGCACTCTGCACCATGTGTGTCGGTGTCGGTCAAGGTGTTGCACTGGTTTTAGAAAATATGGATTAAACACATCATTCAATCAATGAATTAAACCGTGGTCAGGAAGACTGCGTCAGGAGTAAGAATATGAATAACAATGCAATGGAAAAAATTGAAAAAGTATCGGTTGATGAGCTACGCAGTGTTCAGCTACAGCGTATGAAAAAGACGTTGCAACATGCTTATCAGAATAGCCCGGTTTATAAAAAGAAATTCGATGATGCTGGCGTGCATCCAGACGATTTTAACTCTCTGGAAGACCTGGCAAAATTCCCGTTTACCACCAAACAGGATTTACGCGATAACTATCCGTTTGGCATGTTCGCTGTGCCGCAGGAACAGATTGTACGTGTGCACGCATCTTCTGGTACCACCGGTCAGCCGACCGTAGTTGGTTATACTCAAAATGATATTAATGTCTGGTCGGATGTGGTGGCGCGTTCCCTGCGTGCAGCCGGCTTGAGCAGTAAAGATATCATCCAGGTGTCTTATGGTTATGGTCTGTTTACGGGTGGTTTAGGTGCGCATTATGGCGTTGAACGCTTGGGTGCAACCGTGATCCCAATGTCTGGCGGACAAACCGATAAACAGGCGCAACTGATTCATGACTTTAAACCGACAGCACTGATGGTTACGCCATCTTACTGCCTGAACATTATTGAAGCGCTTGAGAAGAAATTTGGCACAGCCAAAAACTGTTCGATTAAAACCGGCGTCTTTGGTGCAGAGCCATGGACCAATGAAATGCGCAAGGAAATTGAAGAGCGTCTGGGCATTGATGCCCTAGATATTTATGGTCTGTCAGAAGTCATGGGACCGGGCGTGGCGATGGAATGTCTGGAATCTAAAGATGGCCCAACCATCTGGGAAGATCATTTCTATCCTGAAATTATCCATCCGGAAACTGGCGAAGTGTTGCCAGATGGCGAACTGGGTGAACTGGTATTTACCACCATTACCAAAGAAGGCATGCCGGTAATCCGTTACCGTACCCGCGATTTGACCCGTTTATTGCCAGGCACGGCACGTACCATGCGTCGTATGGACAAGATTGTCGGCCGTAGTGATGACATGATGATTATCCGTGGAGTGAATGTGTTCCCGTCGCAGATTGAAGAGCAGATTTTACAGATCCAGCAACTGATTCCGAACTACCAAATCCAGATTTGTAAACAGGGACATCTGGATACATTGCATATCCGTACCGAAATGCGTAAAGATAGCAGTGACATTATGGCGCACCAGTTGGCAACTCAGCTGAAAAGCCAGATTAAAACCATGGTCGGAATCACCGTAAGTGTCGAAGTGTTACCTGAAGGCAGTCTGCCACGCTCTGAAGGTAAGGCACAGCGCGTGTTTGATATCCGCAAGTCTGCATGAAGTACTATTGGATGATAGCCAAATGGTCTATCATCCAGTTTCTATAAGGTAAAGTTAAACGTAATGAATCCGAAATTAAAACAAATAATTGATGACTTTATTCAAACTGAAGCACTCAGCGGAACCTCATTAATCATGACCATCTTCGGTGACTGTATTTTTCACCGGGGTGGCATTATCAGTCTGGCCAGCCTGATTCAGCTCATGGATGTCTTCGGATTTAATGAACGATCGGTACGGACTGCCGTATTCCGTCTGGTCCAAAATGGCTGGCTGATGTCTGAAAAAATTGGTCGCACCAGCTATTACCGCGTCACTGAAAGCAGCCGCCAGCGTTTTATTATGGCGGATCAAAAAATTTATAGTTTTCAGCATACCGAATGGGATCAGAAATGGGATCTGGTGCTGCTCAGTTCGGTGGAACTGGAAAATAAACTGGTTCTGAAAAAAGAACTGGAATGGCTGGGCTTTGCCAATATCGCCACCAATGTCATGGCCTATCCGGGCTGTGATCATCAGAAACTGCAAAACCTGCTGCTGAATCTGAAAATGACCGATCAGGTGGTGGTGTTTAAAGCTGAAACTTTGCAGCTCTGGCAGGAATCCTATCCAACCGTGAAACGCATGGTCGCCACCAACTGGCCGGTGCAGGAACTGCATCAGCGCTATGAAAAATTTATTGCAGATTTCCGGGAATTCTTTCATCTGGTGGAACAGGAAGATGAACTTGATCCGGTTCAGGCTTTTCAGTTGCGAATTTTACTGATTCATCAATTCCGCCGGATTTTATTAAAAGATCCAAATCTGCCTTTTGAATTGTTGCCATCCAACTGGCTTTCCCTGAATGCCCGTAATCTGAGCAGTAATTTGTATCAGACTGTAGTTGGGGCAGGGGATGAGTTTTTTATGGAGATCGCCCGAACTTCGGAAGGTTCGATGCCGCCGGTACATCCACAATTTTATAAACGTTTTGGCGGTTTGCGATTGGAAGCCGTCAGCTAATCTAATTCTGTATTTTTAAAGGAATAAAATAATGCCGTGTTATGCCATTGATGGTGTGATTCCCGTGGTCAGCCCTCGCGCTTATGTGCATCCGCAAGCCGTTCTGATCGGGGATGTGGTGATTGAAGAGGGTGTATATATCGGGCCTTTCGCTACTTTAAGAGCCGACTTTGGCGGGATTCACATTCAGAAAAATGCCAATGTTCAGGATTCCTGTACCATCCATGGCTTTCCCGGTAGCGTCACGCTGGTCGAAGAATATGGTCATATCGGACATGGCGCGATTTTACATGGTTGTATCATTCGCAAAAATGTATTGGTCGGCATGAACAGCGTGATTCTGGATGAAGCCGAGATTGGTGAAAATACCATTGTCGGTGCCAATAGCACGGTTAAAGCCAAAGCTCAAATTCCGGAAAATTCATTGGTGCTCGGTAGTCCTGCTCGGGTCATCCGTCCTCTGGACGCCAAAGAAATTGACTGGAAAAGCAAAGGGACACGGGAATATATTCAGCTGACAGAGCGCTGCTTGTCCTCGATGCAGGAGGTTAGTCCTTTAACAGAAGTCTCCGCAGACCGGCTGAGCTATAAAGCCTTCAAGGCAGAGTATCAGATCAAGCAGAATAGCTTGAATGACTAAGTTAAGAACATGATTCTATTCATTGGATGAATTCTGCATTTTAAAAACCGGAAGTGACTGAAACCAAATTCCAACTGCATTCCCTGACCGGCTATTTAGACTAAAATAAAACTGATCTGGAAAGCATATATGGAAAATAGGGAATTTAAAGATCATTTCTCCCAGCAGTCACAGGATTATGCCCTGTTTCGTCCGCATTATCCGGATGCATTGGGAAAGCTATTGGCAGAGCTGTCACCAGGTACCAAATTGGCTGTAGATGTCGGCTGTGGTTCTGGACAGCTTTCAGAAGTTTTGGCGAATTACTTTGATCAGGTGATGGCTATTGATGCGAGTAGTGAACAGATTGCTCAGGCCAAACCGCATCCAAAAATTCAGTATGGTCAGGCACTCGCTGAAAAGATCCCGTGTGCTGACCAGAGTATTGATCTGATTTCGGTGGCTCAAGCAGCGCATTGGCTGGATCTGGAAAAATTCTACGCAGAAGCTCGCCGGATTGCTAAACCCAATGCCATTCTGGCTTTAATTAGCTATGGCGTGTTCAGTGTGGATGAGCCTCATCTGAATCATTATTTTAAGCATTTTTATGATGTGACACTTGCACCGTACTGGCCGCCTGAACGTCGCCATGTGGATGAAGGATATAAAAATCTACCATTTCCATTTCAGGAAATTGCGATTCAGCCACCGGTATTACAGGTTGAATGGAACTTTTATCAGTTAATTGGTTATATGAGTACCTGGTCAGCCGTCAAAGCAGCAACCAAAGCGCTGGGACATAATCCACTAAATGTACTGGCAGATGCCTTATTGCCAGAATGGGAAGATCCAGAATTGCCTAGAGTCATTCGCTGGCCATTGTCGGTGCGTGCGGGGCGTATCACCGTTTAAAGAATATTCAAGCTAAAGCCTATTTATTGGACAATAAATTGAATATTTCAAGGCTCAGAATTATCGCCCTAGAATCATTTCCAGCACAAATTTAGACCCAATAAAACCCAGTGCCAGCAAGCCAAAACCGAGCAGGGTAAAGCGCACAGCTTTTTGGCCACGCCAGCCAAACTTCCAGTGTCCGATCAGAAGGGAACCATAGACCAGCCAGGAAATGATACTGAATGCTGTTTTATGGGCCAGATGCTGAGCAAAGAAATTGTCGATGGTAAAAAAGCCAAAGCCCAAAGCGAGGGTAAGTAAAACAAAACCGGTCATCAGCATATCAAACAGCAGGGATTCCATGTCTTGATAAGAGGGTAACAAACTGACCCAGACCCGGCGTTTCTGCTTCTTTTTCAGCTCACGATCCTGTAGTCGCAAAATCACAGCCTGAATGGTCGCCATGAGCAATACCGCATACGCAGACAAAGACAGGATAATATGAATATCCAGACCCAAAGAGTTTTGTGCGATGATTTTTGCAGGCTGAGTAAACGCAAAGCCGAGGATCAAACCTGTGGCAGCTACTGGAATTCCGATCAGATTCAGGGCAATAATTGGACGATAAGTACTGTAAATAATGCTGAGTAATAGCATTAGACCGGAGGTAAAAGAAAACAGGGCAAAGACATCATAATTGATGCCTAGCGAGGTATGCATATCGCCATATAAAACCAGTGCATGCAGGCTCAGGCCAAGCAGTGCAGTTAGCGAGACAAACCATTGATTAGGAGCACGTTTAGACATTAAATGAATGAACAGATACCAGAAGGAAGCGGTATAAGCGACTAATGCTAAGATCGTATAAACCAAGGGGAGGCTAACCATGTCAAACCTTTTTAAGGGTGATGAATATTCATTTATATAAATTCGCTGCGAACTACAGTATCCTATAGCATTCTATGCATAAATTTTCTATTTTAAGAAACAATTTTTTGCTCATGGCTATTTTAAGCGGATTTTGCAATGTTTGATACCTTAACAGAACGACTCACGCAGAGTTTAAGAAATGTTACTGGCTCAGGGCAGCTAACCGAAGACAATATTAAAGATACGTTACGTGAAGTGCGTATGGCGCTTCTTGAGGCCGATGTTGCATTACCTGTAACTCGTGAATTCATCGCGAAAGTTAAGGAAGAAGCATTGGGCCAGGAAGTGATGACTCAGTTATCTCCTGGGCAGGCTTTTGTCAAAATCGTTCATGACGAATTGACCAAAATGATGGGCGAGGCCAATGAAAGCCTCGACCTCGCTGCAAAACCACCTGTGGTTGTCCTGCTGGCAGGCCTGCAGGGTGCAGGTAAAACAACAACTGCAGCAAAACTTGCACGCTTCTTACAAGAACGTCAAAAGAAAAAAGTCGCGATGGTCTCTGCCGACGTATATCGTCCGGCTGCGATCAAACAGTTACAGACTGTCGCGGGTGAAGTCGGTGCGATTTTCCTGGAATCCAGCGCAGACGAAAAACCGATTACGATTGTGAATCGTGCGATTGAACAGGCAAAAATCCAGTTTGCCGATGTGCTGATTGTCGATACGGCAGGTCGTTTGCATATCGATGATGACATGATGGGTGAAATCAAAGAGCTGCATGCAGCGATTAACCCGACTGAAACCCTGTTCGTGGTCGATGCCATGACTGGTCAGGATGCGGCAAACACCGCTAAAGCATTCAACGATGCCTTGCCTTTAACTGGTGTGATTCTGACCAAAACTGATGGTGATGCGCGCGGTGGTGCGGCATTGTCAGTGCGTGCGATTACCGGCAAGCCAATCAAGTTCCTCGGTATGGGTGAGAAACTCGATGCCTTGGAGCCATTCCATCCTGAGCGTGTCGCACAGCGTATTTTGGGTATGGGGGATGTACTTTCTTTGGTCGAAGAACTTGAACGCAAGGTCGACAAAGAAAAAGCCGAAAAAATGGCGAAAAAACTGCAAAAAGGCGGCAGCTTCAACTTTGAAGACATGTTGATGCAGTTTGAGCAGATGAACAAGATGGGCGGCATGATGGGCTTCCTGGACAAACTTCCTGGCATGAGCAATGCCGGTCTGCAAGATGCGTTGGCGCAAGCCAATCCTGAAAAGCAGGTCAAGAAAATGGAAGCGATTATCCAGTCGATGACCCTGAAAGAGCGCCGTAATCCAGACTTGATGAACCCAAGCCGTAAAAAACGTATCGCAGCAGGTTGTGGTATGGAAGTGGCAGAAGTCAACAAGCTGATCAAGCAACATGCCCAAATGGCCAAGATGATGAAAAAATTTGCCAATCCATCCGGTATGGCAAAAATGATGAAGTCACTTGGCGGTTTGCAGAAACAGTTTGGTGGCGGCGGTGGTATGGGTCCATTGTTCGGCGGCAACGACAAGAAATAAGTTTTATTTTAAAAAAAGGCGCAATATGCGCCTTTTTTTATTGCGAATAAATGGTCAAACTGGTTTAAACAAAACAACATTTACTTACCCAAAATAAAAATCCAATCAGGCAGACTCGGGAATATCAGCACAAAATAAAGAGAAATTTCAAATGAACCAAGTAATTGTCGTACATGGTTATACTACAAGCCCGGAAGAAAACTGGTACCCATGGATTCAGGAAAAAGCCCAACAGGAAAATGTCAGTTTAAAAGTCCTCCGGCTGGATCCATCGCCTACACCGACACTGGACACCTGGGATCAGCAAATGCGTGAACAGATTGATGCAATTGACGAGGACAGTATCTTTATCGCACATAGCTTGGGAACTGTGGCCGCATTGCATTACTTATCCAGAGAATTAAAACAGCAGAAAATTCAGCAACTGGTACTGATCGCGGGATTTAATGGTCGATTGGGTCGCCTGGATGAAGTAAATCCTTTTATTGATGCCGCTGAAATCAATTTTGATTTACTCAAACAACAGGTTGCAGAACGTGTGGTGATCTATTCTGAAGGAGATGACCGGGTTGCACCAGAATTTAGTCTGGAACAGGCGGACAGTCTGGATGCGATTGTGGTGAATGCCAAGCATCACGGACATTTTATTGATTCCCAAGGCTGTACTGATCTGCCGGAGCTCTGGAAAGTGATCGAGCCGTATCTGATTAAATCCGAAGTTTAAGCATGTTGTTGTATTCGCTAAATTTTAAAATTTAACATGAGATGGCGTTCAAAAAGAGACTTGAATTCCATCTCCAGACTGTTTAAAACTAGTTTTTTGTCGACGCAATTTGCGTTCAATGATAATAAGTAAATCACTATGAAAAATATAATAAAGAAAGTCTATATCGTGCCGGATTATCAGGCGACCTCCAATGATCACTGGTACCCTTGGTTCAGTCGCCAGCTTAAAAATGCCGGTTTTGAGTCTAAACGGATTATGCTGGCCAACCCTTTTCAGCCTGATTTAGAAGAGTGGCAGCAGAATCTGAAACTGCACATTCCGCAGATGGATGAACATACCTTTTTAGTTGCACATGGCCTGAGTTGCGTCAGTGTTTTAAACTTTTTACAGGAACATTATATTCAGCAGCAACACAAGATCGGCGGCATCATTCTGGTCTCGGCCTTTGATACACCGCTGGTGGCCTGGTCAGAACTGAATAAAATACTGCAGGCTGTGCGACTCGATCTGAAAAACTTGCCGTATAGCTATAAACGTGCGGTGATGCTGATCTCCAGTAATGATCCCTATGTGCCTGCACCGATTTCCTTGCGTTTAGCACATAGCTTGAATGCACAAATTTTTGAGATCAAAAAAGCCGGGCATTTCAACAAGTCCGATGGCTTTGCCGATTTTCCGCAATTGCTGGACATTATCAAACAGTGTCTGGCAAATGAGCTGCAAAATGCTGCAGGCCTTTAAGCAAGAGATCAGGTTCAATTCGGGGCTGATACTGAGCGAGATGTTGCGCAAACAGCGGCGCATCTCCACCAGTTAAAACCAACTGTGCAGGGAAATCACGCAATACTTTTTCGATGATACTCAGCAGACCAAGTAGGATGCCATGATGTACCGCATCGATGGTATTGCGTCCAGGATTGAGTTCAGAAAAAGCGGCATCCGGAATTTTAATGCCTTTGGTATTCTGAATTAGGGAGTCACGCTGCAAGTATAGATTTGGCAGAATAAATCCACCCAAATGTTGTTGTCCTTGCGCCAGATCAATGGTCAGCGCCGTACCGCAACTAATCACACAATAATTTTCATGCGCTTGCGTCGCCACTGCAAGTACCTGTAACCAGCGGTCAATGCCCAGTTGCGAAGGTTCATCATAGCCACAGATCAGACCGGCATATTCTGCCTGTACTTGAGCAAAAATCACTGGAATATGCAGGCTTTCTAAAATGCTGAGAATGCGCTCATTATTGATTTTATCTTGGACAGAGGATAGACCTACCTGATGCAAGCCCAGCGCTTTGAAATGCTGGATCAGGCCAAGTAACAAATCAGCAGGGGACTGTAAATGTAATTCTGCTGCCTGTTCAATAATCTGATCATGCTCGGTAATCCAGTATTTAAGCCGGGTATTGCCGATATCCAACCATAATTTTTTCATTGCTGTATGCCTGTTCATCCACCGTGTTGAAGGCGGAGCTGTCCCTGATAAAAGGTCTGGATTCCCTGATCGGTCAAAATCTTGACTGCACCATCATCCTGAATCCCGAGAAAAGTACCGGAATATTGCCCTTGCACGTCAGTAAATTCAACCGTTTGTTGCATAAATGCAGCCGATCGATTGAAACGCGCCGCCAGGTTTTGACTGCCATAATTAAACCATTGCCCGGCTTGCTGAATCGCCAGATATAACTGGGCAATCAGCTCGACTCTTGAGGTATGTGATAATCCCAACTCGTTCAAGGAGCTAACCTGCTGATCTGGAAGGTCAGTGGGCAGAGGATCGATATTTAAACCTACACCGACCACCACCTGTGTAGATGAAATCGGCTCGACCAGAATGCCGCCCCATTTTCCGTGCAGGCTATACAGGTCATTCGGCCATTTCACCTGTAATTCCAGCCCTTGCAGACTCGGCATTTGCAGGATATTTAACGCAATTTCTAGCGCCAGACGACCATCAATGGGTTTTTGTGTATGCAGCAATGTGCTTAAATAGACGTTCCCTTCAGGTGAAATCCACTGACGTTGACGCTGTCCACGGCCTTGGGTCTGCACATGACTGCACACCAGAACCTGCTGTACCCCCTTCGTTGCCAGTTCCCGCACATCATCATTGGTCGATGTAGTAATCGGTTTGATGAGTAATACTTCCGGGAGTTGGCCTGCATCGCTTAATCGTTGTTGCAGTTCACGAGTTTCTACATCCATTTGAATCTAAACGTGGTAAATATCGTTATGGAGTTAATCATATATTTATTGATTGGTGCAATTGCCGGATTCACCGCAGGCCTGTTTGGGGTCGGTGGTGGTTTGATTATTGTGCCGATCCTGTACATTGTTTTTACCCAGCTCCAGTACGATCCCAGCGTGATTATGCATATGGCGGTGGGCACTTCCTTGGCAACGATTATTGTGACTTCTATCAGTTCGGTGATGGCGCATCATCAACGAGGGGCAGTGCTGTGGCCCGTGTTTCGTAATCTGGCGCCAGGTCTGATTATTGGTTCTTTCCTGGGTGCGGGGATTGCCGATTATTTATCTGGTCAGGGTTTGCAGTTACTGATTGGCTTCTTTGCGGTCTGGGTGGCATTTAGAATGTTCAGGGGAGCACATATTCAGATCGATCCGAATCAAAAATTGCCTTCAACCCCGGTACAAATTGCTGCAGGTGGTGGAATCGGCGTGGCATCGGCGATCTTTGGGATTGGCGGGGGAAGTCTGACCGTTCCGTTTCTGAATCGCTGCGGAATCGTGATGCAAAAAGCAGTGGCGACCTCTGCGGCCTGTGGATTGCCAATTGCCGTCGCAGGTGCGCTGGGTTTTATCTGGTTTGGTAAACAGGCGCAGGTCACCGTGCCAAATACCATTGGCTATATTCATATTTATGCCTTTATTGGTATCAGCATGATGAGTTTTTTCACGGCCAAGCTGGGCGCAAAAGTGGCACATCTACTTTCACCGGCCGTATTAAAAAAATGTTTTGCTGCTTTACTGACCACCGTCGGCCTGTATTTTATTTATCAAGGTTTTATGGCCTGATTTAAACCTTTTCGGTTGGACTGATGTACCGTATAAGGAGAATAGCTCACTATTCTCCTTTTTTATGGGCCTAAGTTGGCTATATAGACATAAGATTGTCTGACAATGTCAAAGTATTTATGGATAAAAACCCGTTTAATAGCAACATAGCCCAAATGAAGGGCTAAACCAGTATCCATAAAAATAAAGACAGGAACGGTATGCCATTAGAACAAGCGCACAGTTTGTCTGAGCAGATTGCCAAGCACATTAGCGAACAGATTATTCGCGGTGAACTGGTCGAAGGCGAACGTATACAGGAACTCAGGATTGCCTCGGAGCTTGATGTCAGTCGGGGTTCGGTTCGTGAAGCCCTGCTTTTGCTGGAACGCACCCAGCTGATTGAAATTTTCCCGCGCCGTGGGGCGATTGTCTCGGAAATGTCGGCCTTGCAGGTACGTGCCTTATTTGACATGACCTCATTATTGCTCGGGCAAATGGTGCATCGCATGGCGGAAACCTGGCGGGTGCATGAAGCTGAGCGCATTCAGCTATTATTAGAGCAATTGGAAGCAGAAACTCGCCAAGGACACACTGAAAAGTTTTATGATCTGATCTTTCAGGGCATGGCCCAGCAGCATGAGATGGTGGGGAATCCTTATCTGATGCGCTACTATCAGGAACTGCTGCCTTCTTTACGTCGGAGCTATTTTCTGACCCTGAATATTTCCAGACGCGAGTTACAGGAATCTTTCGACTTGTTTAAACTGGTCACTGAAGCAATTTTGATACGAAAAAGCCATCAGGCCACTTTATTTATGGAAGATTTTTGTCGACACTTGCGCAACCTTGTGTTGGAATCTCTGACACGGATGAAACAAATTGAACTCGCGTGGGCCAGACGCTCACGACGTTAAATCAGGACATTATGCGTTTAAGCAGTTTAAAACTTTCAGGCTTTAAATCTTTTGCCGACAGTACCACTTTACATTTTAAAGATAATCGTACTGCGGTCGTGGGACCGAATGGTTGTGGTAAATCCAACGTCATTGATGCCATACGCTGGGTCATGGGCGAGTCCAGTGCGCGTCAGTTGCGTGGTGGCAGCATGCAGGATGTCATCTTTACCGGAACTGCCAAGCGTAAACCGGTGGGCATGGCCAGTGTAGAACTGCGCTTTAACAATACCTATGGCAAGCTGGGCGGTGCTTATAATGCCTATAATGAACTGGCAGTACGCCGTCAGGTCAACCGCGATGGCAAGTCCGAATATTTCCTGAATGGCAGCAAATGCCGTCGTCGTGATATTACCGATATTTTCTTGGGTACCGGTCTTGGTCCGCGTTCCTATGCGATTATCGAGCAGGGCATGATCAACCGTCTGGTCGATGCCAAGCCCGATGAAATGCGGGTCTATATTGAAGAAGCGGCCGGGGTATCGCGCTATCAGGCGCGTCGCCGTGAAACCATGCTGCATCTGGATCACACCACACAAAACCTGTCGCGTCTGGAAGATATCGCCTCCGAACTGAAATCTCAGCTAAAAACCCTGAAACGTCAGTCGGAAAGTGCGATTCAATATAAAGAACTAGAAGGGCAGATCCGCACAATCAAGATCGAAATCCTGTCTTTTCAATGTGAGCAAAGCCAGCGCTTACAGGAAGAATATACCCTTGAGATGAATACGTTCGGGGAAAAATTTACGCTGGTGCGTTCCGAACTGACCACTGTTGAACATGATTTGGGTAGCACCAGTGAGTTGTTCCAGCGTCTGATTCAGCAATCCACTCCTTTGCAAAGCGAATGGCAACAGGCCGAGAAAAAACTGGCTGAACTGGAAATGACCCTGCAACAAAAGCAGTCTTTGCTAGAGCAAAATTCTACAAGTCTGGTCAAACTGGAACAGCAAAAAGCCCAAACCAAAGAGCGTTTGCAGTTGATTGAACTGCAACTCGATACTTTACAGCAGCAATTTGAAGATCAGCAAGCGCAATTGCAGCAGCAAGATGGTCAGAATCAGGCGCAAAGCCAAAATCTGACTGAGCTCAAGTCACAGCATAGCACTGTGGCAGCGCAATTTACCCAGATCAAAACCCAGGTCGAACAGCAGCAACAGCGTAAATTACAAATGCTGGCTCAAAGCGAGCAACTGGCAAAGAATATTGAACGGATTGAACAACAGAAACAGACACTACAACAGCAAAGTGCACAGATTCAGCAACAGGCGCAGCAAGATGAGCTGGAGCAGTATCAGGCAGACAAAGCCCAAGTTGAACAGCAAATCGTTGGCTATGAAATTCAATTAACAGATTTAAGAACTCAATTCGAGCAGATTCAGGAAGAGCAGGCGAGTCGTCAACAACAGCTGATGCAGCTCAAATCTGAAATTCAGGTACTTCATTCAGAAAAGAAAAACCTGAGCCAATTACTGACCAAAGCCAACCCAAATGCCAAGAGTAATGCGATACAGTTAATGCATGTACTTAAGCTCAATGATGCAGGCAAGGTACATGCCAGCCTGATCGAAAAGTTTTTGGCTAAGTGGCTGTCTGCCCAGATTTTGACAGAGGGCGAGCACTTCCTTGAAGATTGTGCGCGTCAGTTAAAGCAACAGGCTGTTCAGAATAAAATTCAGATTGCCAATACGATGTGTCTGGCCGATTGGATTGAATCTCCACATTATTCACTGTGGCAACAAGTCGCGGTCGTAGATACATTAGCGCAAGCATTGCCTCTTCAAACTGAGTTATTACAAGGCCAGACATTACTGAGTTTAGATGGCTACCATGTTGGTGCGGATTGGATGATTGCACTGGACTATGATGAAGCTAGTCAGGCCGGACAAGGTGCATTGAGTCATCGAATCCGTCTGGATGAAATCGAGCAGCAACTTGCAGAACTTGAACCTAAGTTTATGCAGTTGGAGCAGCAGTTACCTGAACTCACCGATCAGGTTAAAGCTTTGCAAAGCCGGATTCAAAGCATCAGTGAGCAGCACAAGCATACCCAAAAGCAGCTGCAGCAACTCGATGTCAATATTGCCAAAGTACAAAGTAGTGCTCAGGCTTTCGCATTGCAAAAGCAGCAATTACAGCATCAGTTACAACAACTGGATGAGCAGCTTGAAGAAGATGCCATGCAGAAAGATGATCTGGAAATTGATCTGCATGCCTTGAATATCAAACTGGAACAGGCGCTACCAAATTATAAAACCCTGCAATTCCAGCTAGAAGAATTGAGTGCTCAGCTGGATGACTCACAGCAGCTCAATCAGCAAGCGCAGCAGGAACTGGAAGTGTTGCGCCGGCAAAATGTGCAAAGCCAGCAGCAGATTGAATTACTGGAAAAAGATCAGGTTTTCCTAAAAGAACAGTCTCAGCAAATTACTGCACAAATCGAACAAGCCAAAAAGTTTGTCGATCCGGTACAGTTGGAATTACCTGCTTTACAGAGCCAGTTCAATGAACAGGCGCAGATCACTGAAAAGCTGCAAAAAACCTGGGCCGACTGGCAGGTTGAATTAAATCAGGTGCAGAGCAAACAGCAGCAGCTGACCGAACAGCGTCACAGCTTCCAGCAGCAGGATGAAAAACTCCGCACTACACTGGAAGAAAAACGTCTGGCCTGGCAGGCTGCCAAATCTGATTTGCAGCATTATTCTGAACAACTGAAAGAGTTGAATAGTGAAGTAATTTCCGGACTCGATATTGATGTTAAAGCACATCAGGCGAAACTGGAAAAAGCTCAGGCTCAGTTTGATAAACTCGGTGCAGTCAATCTGGCGGCTTCTGAAGAATATGAAGAAGTATCAAAACGTTATGAGGAACTGAGTCACCAGATGCAGGATCTGGAAAATACGGTTGAACAGCTACAGGCCGCGATGAAGAGTATTGATCAGGAAACCCGTAAACTGTTTATGCACACGTTTGATCAGGTCAATGCTGAACTGCAAAACCTGTTCCCGAAAGTGTTTGAAGGCGGTGAGGCGAGTTTAAGCCTTGAAGATGGCTGGCAGTCGGGTGTAAAACTGATGGCCCGACCACCAGGTAAGCGAAACAGCTCATTGGCCTTACTCTCGGGTGGAGAAAAGGCTTTAACTGCATTAGCATTGGTATTCGCGATTTTTCGCTTAAATCCGGCACCATTTTGCGTACTGGATGAAGTCGATGCACCGCTGGATGATGCCAATGTGGGACGCTTTTGTAATTTAGTCAAAGAGCTTTCTGAACACGTGCAATTTATTTATATTACCCATAACAAACTTGCAATGATGATGGCGACTGATCTTTTAGGTGTAACCATGCCTGAACCGGGAACATCAAAATTAGTGACAGTTAATTTGGAACAGGCAAAAGAATACGGCCTAGCTGCGGAGGTATAATATGGAAATCACCACCATTATCGGGATTGTTATCGCAATTGTGATTATGCTGTTTGGTATAAGAATGCTGTTCAAAAAACCTGTAGAGGCTGTACCTTCACTGGATGCCAACTTGCATATCGACCCAGATAGCCAGACACCGATCATTCCAAGGCATGTACGTTCTCAATTGGCACAACAGGATGTCGAATCTGATCGTATCGAGCCAAGCCTGGGCATAGATGAACCGGCTCCTGAAAAGCCTTCAGTATTTCACAAGGCTGAATCAACTCCGGTTGAGCCGACAGCGGTCGAAACTCTTGCAGTTGTCCCGTCAATAGAAGCTGAAGGAGTGGCACAGTCGGTAGTCACGGCAGCAGATATTCCGCAAGTAAAAGCAGAGCGGGAGAATAGCCAGACTGAAACCAAGGAAGAAACGCCTGAATTCAGCCTGAACAGCAACATCGAAAAAGCAGAAATTTCTGAATTTAATGATGAGAGCAGTATTCTGGATGCACATCTGCACGAGCAAAAAATAGTGGATGAAGAAAGTGCTTTGTCCAATGCTGAAACCATTATTTCTTTGCATATCTATCCGCAAGGCCGTGTACTTTCAGGTGATAAGACCCTGAAAGTTTTACTAAAATATGGCCTACGTTATGGTGAACTGGCCTGTTTTCACCGTTATAGTGAAGACGGCTCAAAATTGCTGTTTTCGGTATTGCAAATGACTGATACTGGGATGGAAGGCTTTGATCTTGAAACACTTTCGACTCAGGAAGTGAAAGGTCTAGCATTCTTCCTGGCTTTACCGCATAGCGATGTACAAAATGCGTTTGATACCATGGACAGTATTTCACGTTTGATTGCACGTGAAGTCGATGGTCTGGTCTACGATCAGAACCAGCAGGAATTTACTCCACAATTACGTGAATTCTGGCGCCATCAGGCAATTGATTATCGTGCTGGACAAGGTACGGAAGTTTAAGGCTGCTTTGTTCAATCTCCAAGTTGAATCTGTAGACTGCAATTTTTATAATAGCCAAAAGCTGAATATTCTACAGGGCGGATTTTCCGCCCTTTTTTATGGTGAAATTATGACCCAAGATGCCACTGTCATTGCGCAAATGCGTCAACTGATTCAACTGCTTGCCAAGCATAACCATGCTTATTATGTGATGGATCAACCGAGCATTGAAGACAGTGAATATGATCAGCTCTTTCATCAGCTCAAAGCCTTAGAACAACAATATCCTGACCTGATCCAGTCCGATAGCCCGACCGATAAAGTGGGTGGGCAGGCGCTTTCAAAATTTGTGACCGTAACACACGCCGTGCCGATGCTGTCATTGGGTAATGTCTTTCATCAGGAAGATTTGCAGGCTTTTGCCCGCCGTATTGAAGAACGTTTACCGAATCAAAAAATTGAATATGATGTCGAACTGAAATTTGATGGCCTGGCCATTTCACTCTGGTATGAGCATGGCGTATTGACGCGTGGGGTGACGCGCGGCGATGGGGAAACCGGTGAAGACATTACCCAGAATGTCAGAACCATTCGCAACCTGCCGAAACTTTTATCTCCGGTGAATGGCATTATTCCCGATTTGCTGGAAGTACGCGGCGAAGTGCTGATGCCGAAATCCGGTTTTGAAAAACTGAATGCAGCCAATGCCGCCAAAGGTGAAAAGACCTTTGCCAATCCGCGTAATGCTGCGGCAGGAAGTTTGCGTCAGCTGGACCCGAATATTGCTGCCTCGCGGCCTTTGGCTTTTTATGCTTATGGGATTGCCCAGTGTGTACCGCATCATGGTCAAACCACTATGTCCGCCAGTCTGGAATGGTTACATCAGTTCGGTTTTGCGGTTGGCGAGCGTCACTTTATCTGTGACAGTATTCAGGACGTGCAAAAGGTCTATGAACAGATCATTGATGAGCGTGCCAGCCTCAGTGTTGAAATCGATGGTATGGTGATTAAGGTCAATGATCTGAAACAGCAACAACAGCTTGGTTTCCTGAGCCGTGAACCGCGTTGGGCCACCGCCTATAAATTTCCAGCAGTGGCTGCACTGACTACGGTAGAAAATATTAACTGGCAAGTGGGTCGTACTGGAACATTGACGCCGGTTGCGCGTTTAAATCCGGTCGCTGTCGGTGGGGTAACAGTATCTAATGTAACCCTGCATAATATTGGGGAAATTCACCGTCTGGATGTACGCATTGGCGATACGGTCAGTGTGTATCGTAGTGGCGATGTAATTCCTAAGGTGGAAAAAGTCTGGCCGGAATTTCGCCCGGTTGATGCAGTTGAAGTGCATTTACCTGAACAATGTCCAGTCTGTGATTCACCCGTGGTCATGCCGGAAGGCGAAGCCTTGGCACGGTGTTCCGGTGGGCTGTATTGTGCCGCGCAGCGTATTGAAGCCATTCGTCACTTTGTTTCACGTAAAGCCATGGATATTGAAGGCTTGGGTGACCGTTGGGCAGAGTCACTGCTACATCTAAATCTTCTGAAAGATGTCTCAGATATTTACCATCTGCATGAACATCGTGAAACTTTGCTCGGTATTGAAAAGATGGGGGCCAAATCGGTTCAGAATCTTTTGGATGCGATTGAAAATAGCAAGAAAACTACACTGGCTGCTTTTATCTATGCACTCGGTATTCGTGGGGTAGGTGAAACTACGGCACGTATGCTGGCCAATACTTTCCAGACACTGGATGCATTGCGTCAGGCAGATCTGGAAGCATTAAAGAAAACTCCAGATGTTGGTGATATCACAGCAGAATGGATTCTGGATTTCTTCCAGGCACCGCATAATCTGGAAGTCTTGGATCGTTTGTTAGCTGCGGGTATTCACTGGGATGCGCCAATTGCACCAACGCGCCAACCACTGAATGGCGAAAGCTGGGTGGTGACGGGTACTTTAAGTTCTATGGGACGTGATGAAGCGACGCAATTGCTGCAAGCCTTGGGTGCACGTGTTAGCGGTAGTGTTTCTAGCAAGACCAAATGTGTGGTGGCGGGTGAAAAAGCGGGTTCTAAGCTCGATAAAGCGGAAAAATTGGGCGTTCCAGTTTTGAATGAAGAACAGTTTATTACACTCATGAAAGAGTATGGGCAAATCGAAGACTAATCAGTTCTAAACAATGACTCAAATAAAAAAGACACCGAGGATGATGAATCTTCAGGTGTCTTTTTTATTGCTAGTTCAAAACTATAGGTGAATGAGAGGGGGAGGATAGACAAATACAAGGACGGGTTCGGCAATGTGAGTTGAATTCACGTACAATATCGATTCATTTGCAGGTATAGATCCTGCCTTATTGATTCTGTTCTCCCGTTGATGATTGGCATACACATGGCTCAAACAAAGAAATCTTTTCCGCAACAAAAATCGGAATTACATGCACGAAATCTGCATCGTAGTCGTTACGATTTTCCTCAGTTAATCAAGAGTTGTCCGGAACTTGCCCCTTTTGTCAGCCCGAATCAATATAACGATCTTTCAGTCAACTTTTCTGATCCTCAAGCTGTGAAAATGCTCAATAAAGCATTGCTCAAGCATTTTTATGGTATTCAATATTGGGATATTCCTCAAGATTATCTTTGCCCACCTATTCCGGGTAGAGCCGACTATATTCACTATTTAGCGGACTTGTTGAGTGATAGCAATAAAGGTCAGATTCCAACAGGACACGCCGTTCACGTATTAGATATTGGGGTGGGCGCGAACTGTATTTATCCGATTATTGGTCATCGTAGTTATGGTTGGAAATTTGTTGGCTCAGACATTCATCCTGCATCGGTAAAAAGTGCTCAATTTATTGTGGAGGCAAATCCAAATCTCAGGAAGGGGATTCAGATTCGATTGCAAAAGACACCGAGCAATATTTTCAAAGGTGTGATTAAACCTTCAGATCGTTTTGATTTGACCCTGTGTAACCCACCATTTCATGCTTCGCAAGATGAAGCAAATGCCACAGCAACGCAAAAAATACGCAAACTTGGCAAACCGGTTGATCGGTCTAAAGTGGTGTTAAACTTTGGCGGACAAAAGAACGAGCTGTGGTGTGACGGTGGAGAAGAACGCTTTGTTTGCCAGATGGTACAAGAGAGCACACAGTTTGCTGAGCAATGTCTTTGGTTTAGTACACTGGTTTCTAAGAAAACCACATTGCCTATGCTGTTAAATACCTTGCGTAAGTGCGGTGCAGTGGAGGTAAAAACCATTAAAATGACGCAGGGGCAAAAAGAGAGTCGTTTTGTGGCTTGGACTTTTCTAGATGCAAAGCAACAGCAAGCGTGGAAAAATGCGCGTTGGGCTTCTGCTTAGCTTGTTTTTAGGCAGGAATAGTGAGCTTGTGGGCGCATAAGTCGGTGTAGTAGCTCAAATTTAATCTGACAGACACAATAAAAAATCGGTAACTGTCAGATCAGGTTTGAGCTAGTACGATTAAGGAATATATTTTTTCACCACACCATCATCTAGTAATTGCTGGAAGTGCTCGACCAGACTCTCTTTCACCGGACGATATTCCAGACCGAGTTTATCCTTACTTTTTTGTGCATTAAAGAAAATTGGATAACCCATATTGAGTTCAACAAATTTGCGGCTAAAACCTGCTACAGGCCCGAACATTTTGAAAGCTGCCTTCGGCAGTTGATTGCGCGGGAACGGAAACTTATTGCCAAAATGTGCCCGTAGAATTTGGCCCATTTCCAGCAGGCTCAAGCTTTCACTACAAATGATATAACGGCCATGCGCTTGCGGATTAAACGCAGCACGGATATGTGCTTCAGCGACATCCTGAACATCGACTACGCCATTCCACATCGGCGGGACACCAAGCAAGGTCATGCCATTGGCAAACTGTTGCAGGACTTCCACACTGCCGGATTGGGTATTTGGCGTTAAGGATTGACCAAAAACCAGTGCAGGATTGATACAGACCAGATCCCAGCGATTTTGTGCTTCAGCCATTTCCCAGGCTTTACGCTCTGCCATGACTTTGGAATAAGGATAAGGCTGATGCGTGGCCGAACTGGTGGTATTCCAGCATGATTCATCAAAACTGTTATGTTCAGTTTGTAGAATATCAATGGCATCGCCATAGGTGGATGCGATACTCGATGTGACGATCACGCGTTTCACTGATTCGGTCTGATTGACACTATTCAGTACATTTTCAGTGCCTAACACCGCAGGTTCAATAATATCTTTTACTGCATCTTTATAGTTAGTGACCACAAAAGGTGAGGCCATATGAAAGACAATTTCACAACCTTGCATCGCCTGATCAAAAGAGCCTGGGCTTAATAAATTGGCCTGAAATAACTTGAGAGTTCCCGGCGTGCTGTCGGCAATTTTTTCTAAATGGGCAAAGCTTTTACTTTTATTCAGGTCGCGCACCGTGGCATGTACGGTATAGCCTTGCGTGAGTAATTTCTGGATGACCCAGCTGGCAATATAACCCGATGCACCGGTAACCAGAACCGGCGCTGTTGTTTGTGGATGTGTCATATCGGAACCGTTGTTGTTTTAAATTTGTGTGAATGATAAGCGAAATTTAAGCATGAAGTACGCCAATGCAGTGATGTTTATACAAAAAGAATGAATCTGTCTGGTCAAAATTAAGATTTACAAATTTTAACGCATGTGTTTATTCGCCGGTTTTAGGTTATTGCCAAGCGTAATGAAAATGCAAAGTGTTGTTTTATAAATGGGATTTCATTAAGAACGAAGTGTAAATGCAAGTACTTCTCATTTTAATTATATAAAAATCAAATATTTAACTATGGTTAAGCTTTGCAAATTTAATTGCTTTTCGCCATAATAGCAAAATACAGGTAGGGAGTTATTCAAATGCGCGGAAATCCAGAAGTCGTAGATTATTTAAATATGTTGATCGGTGGCGAACTGGCTGCTCGTGACCAATACTTGATTCACTCTCGTATGTATGAAGATTGGGGATTGACCAAAATCTTTGAACGTATCGATCACGAAATGCAGGAAGAGTCCCAGCATGCGGATGCGATTATCCGTCGTGTCCTGTTCCTTGAAGGAACGCCAAACATGCAGCGTGATGACGTTGAGATTGGCGAGGATGTGGTGAGCTGCCTGAAAGCCGATCTAAAACTTGAATATCATGTGCGGGAAAAACTGGCGCAGGGCATCAAGTTATGCGAAGAAAAAGGTGACTATATCAGCCGTGATATGTTACGCCAGCAAATGTCGGATACCGAAGAAGACCATACTTACTGGTTAGAAAAACAATTGCGTTTAATCGAACTGATTGGTTTGCAAAATTATATTCAGTCACAGATGTAAAACCGGATGAATAAAAAAACCCAGCATCTGCTGGGTTTTTTTATATGTTGAAAATGCTTAGTTGTTGTTACTCATAATGCCAATTTTTTTGACTTCCAGCCGTTGAGCCGCCGCCATGACCATCGCAATATGCTTGTATTCAGTGGCACGATCTGCCTTGATTTTAATCTGATCCTGATCTGCTTTTTGCGCTACTGTCTTGAATAAGTTTTCCAGAGCTTGGGTATTTGCTACCGGCTGTTCATTCCAGAAAATCTTGCCTTGTGCATCCAGACGTAATTCCACCAGCTCAGGCGGTTTTTCATCGGTTACAGGAGGCGTTCCATTCGGTAGATCGATATTAATCGAGTTATTCGGCAAAGGAATTGTGATAATAAACATAATCAACAAGACCAGCATGACATCAATCAGTGGTGTCATGTTGACATCTAGCATCACATCGTCATCTTGATTTGAACCAACATTCATACCCATAAACTTAATCCTTCTTTGTGCTTAAGGTGTAGCGGGCGGAGTGGTGACAAAAGCAATTTTGCCAATACCGGCCTGTTGGGTGGTACTAATCACCTGATCAATTGCCTCATAAGGTGTTAACTGATCACCACGGATATGCACTTCAGGCTGCGGACGTTTTTGGGCTTCTGCCTGTAAACGGGTCAGTAAAACTGATTTATCTGCGATATAGATTTCGTTCCAGAAAATATCGCCAGTTTTATTGACAGCCAGCTGGATGTTTTCCGGTTTGGTTTCATACGGTACATTTCTTTCTTCGGGTAGATCGACAGGTACGGTATGAATGGCAACCGGTACAGTAATCAGGAAGATAATGAGCAGAACCAGCATAATATCAACCAAAGGGGTGGTATTAATGGTTCCAATTACCTCATCATCGCTGTCGTTTGAATTGACCATCATTCCCATGGCTGATGCCTCACTCTTACTTCACGTCACGATTAACAGGATTATTGGTTGTAATTTCACCGCTGAGTAATACTGCGTGTAAATCAGAACCAAAAGTACGCACTTCTTCCATCACTGCTTTATTACGGCGAGTCAACCAGTTGTAGCCAAGTACTGCCGGTACAGCGACGGCCAGACCGATTGCAGTCATGATTAGTGCTTCACCAACCGGGCCGGCAACTTTATCAATGGATGCTTGCCCTGAAACACCAATGGCAGTCAGTGCATGGTAAATCCCCCAAACGGTTCCGAAAAGTCCAACGAAAGGTGCGGTAGAACCGACTGTCGCAAGGAAGGCTAGACCACCACTCAGATGGTTCTGGATTTTGTCGATCGCACGGGAAATTGAGATAGTGACCCAGGTATTGAAATCAATACGCTCAAGTAGTGTACCGCCATGATTTTTAGTTGATTTAATCCCTTTTTCCGCAATAAAACGGTAGACGCTGGCTTCGTCCAGATTCTCGGTTGCATTATCTAGAGAAGATGATTCCCAGAATTGATGTTCAGCTTCCTTGGCTTGCTTACGGATCTTACTTTGCTGTAAACATTTGCTGATCATGATGTACCAGGTACCGATCGACATGACCACCAGAATAAACAAAGTGATTTTAGAAACAATATCACCTTCTTTCCACATGGCTTCTAGGCCATAAGGATTGTATCCAGCTTTTTCATCGCTAGCTTCAGCAGGCAGTGGTGGCGGGGTCGGTGTAGCCGCTGTTGAAGGTGTTGTTACCACTGTTTCAGTGACAGCACTGGTATTGGGGGTAGCGGACTGTTCTGCAAAAACTGTTTGCAGAGGTAATAAAGTGCTCATGGCAATTACACCAGCAGCAGTCATATTTTTTAAAGGTTTTAGTGATTTTTTCATCATGGATCTCCTGATTTTTTTCTTTATCTGTTGTATCTGTTAGTCAAGGACAAATTCATATGGAATGTCATACCAAGATTCTTGCGGTTCGCCATTTTTCATTGCCGGCTTGAAAGTACATAAGCTGAAGGCCTTGGATGCTGCACGATCCAGCGCACGACTACCGCTCGACTTTTTCACTTTGGCATCCTGGACCTTGCCGGTGGTATTTACATATACAGAGATCAAGACTTCACCTTGTTCTTCATTCATCAGTGCATCACGTGGATAGTCTGGGCGTTTACACCCTGCTTCACCTTGTGAAACACCACGAGTTACGCCAGCGGGTGGAGGAGCTGGGGCTGGAGCGGCTGCGACTACTGGAGCCGGTGCTGCTACCGGACTTGGTGAAGGACTCGCTGCAACAGGGGTAGGTACTGCAACAGTTGTCGGTTGGGTTGGTGTTGGAAGTGTTTTCTGTACAGGAACGACTTTTTCAACCGGTTTCACCTCAGGCACTTGTGCTACTTTTTCCACGATTTTTGGTGGTTCAGGTGGTGTTTCTTTTGGTGGCTCAGGTTCAGGCGGCTTAATATCTTGAATAATCATTAGCTCAACTGGCTGTTCCGTTGGTTTAATAATGTCTTTTGCCATACCAGCCATGAGTACCAGGCCAACCAGGATATGCAAAAAAACAACGACCCCAATACCAGTCAGTTTTTTGGCGGAGTTTTTTTCTAAGTCTTCAAACTTTGTGCCCATCATGACTCCTAGAATTTAAGACAAACAGGAAATAGTGCACTGATGAGAAAATTTTTTTAGTTACAGGCAGCATTATTTTTTGTTTGGCTAAAATTAAACGGGGAAAACCGCAAACACCGCTTGGCAGCAGTGTTTGCGAAGTAATTAATTAAAAGAATTTATAAGTACCACGTAGGAAGTAGGTACGGCCCATTGGATCACCGTGACGAGGGTCATAGCCATATTGAGCATTGTTGGTTGCATCAGAAGCAGGTGGTTCTGCATCAAACATGTTGCGAATACCTGCAGTTAGCTCTAAATTCTTGAATCCGCTATAGGTGCCTGCAAAGTTATAAAGCGTATAGGCACTTACATCACGTTCTTGAGAAAAGTCTTCATAACCACGGATATATTGTTGTTCTAGTCTCATTTTCCAGTCTTCATAAGACCAGTTGATATTGGCAATATGTCTCCAGCGGACGACTGCAGGATCATCATAGATGCCGACGAGCCCTTCCCATTCACCGTTTGGTTCTTCTTGCTCATCCATTTTGATGACATAGGTACCATCAATCCCAAAACCAAAACGGCCTGTTGCTGTCATTGGGCTTAAGTAGTTCAGGCTGAGGTCAATCCCTTCAGTTTTTAATCCACCCATATTTTGTAGAGTTGTATTTAAATACTGGATACGACCATCTGGAGCGTAAACGATCAGATTGCCATAGCGATCAAGGTCATTAAAAATGTCATTAGGAGTAACTGAGCTGACTAAACCTTCAATGTCAATATTGTAGTAATCAGCGGTGAATACCAGATTCTTGATTGGTTCATATACGAATCCGGCTGTAAAAGAGGTTGATTCTTCTGGCTGTAAGTCTGGGTTACCACCTTGTTTACGCTTGAACTGCATACCACATTGGTCTGCAAATTGGGTGCTGGTCGGTTGACCGTTAGCATCACAAAAACGTGGGTTATTGAAGTTAGTGCTAGTATTGGTTTCACTTTGTAAAGAGTTGATTTCCCACATACTTGGGGCACGGAATCCAGTACTATAAGAACTACGGAACATTAACTCTTTAACCGGTTCCCAACGTAGGGATACTTTTGGATTGAAAGTATCACCAAAGTCACTATAGTCATCATAACGTGCCGCAAGTTGAGCTTCTAGAGTCGGCAAGATCGGTACATGTAATTCAGTAAACACCGAAGTAATATCACGGTCACCTGAACTTGACGGTTTATTTGGATCAATACCAGAACCTGGAACCTGGCGAACAAGATCGGCATTCACCTTGGCTTCCCAGTCCTGAGTGGTGTAGCTACCACCCAAGGCAAATCCAACTTCACCTGCAGGTAGTTCATAGATTGGACGGCTGACGGTGAAATCTATAGTGGTAGAATCCAGACTTGCCATATTTGTTGGGCCTGCCACATCAAAAGTAGACCATTTCCCAGCATCTGCAGCGGCCTGAGGACCAAATGGGTTTAAGGTGCCATCATTAAGTGCGGCTTGAACCAAACTTTGATTCAGGTAACCACTGACGAAATTATCAGTTGCTTCACTTTTGGCATAAGTAACGCCACCATTTACATCCCAACCGTAGACTTCACCTTCAATCCCTGCAAAAAAGCGGTTTGATTCATTTTCTGATTGAGAAACACGGTTACCTGATTGTGAACGTAAATAAAGTGCTGCTCTTGGATCTACCAGACCAGCGATGTCTGGTGTAATGCCGTTGCCTGGATAATATTTGCTGGTATTTGGAATAGAAAGACTACCTCCCCATACATCAGGTGCTATCGAGGTTTTTACTTTACTTTCAGTCTCTGTACACGACAAATT